>JBJKSS010000234.1:0-4794 GCA_046703745.1 Spirochaetota bacterium | reverse complement strand
AATGTAGAGGGTTTTGTTGTATTCCATAATCACGGGGTTCAGCGATGATTTGTACTGCTGTCCGATGATTTCGTCCTTTAACACGTTCCCCGATTTGCCCAGCTTTTTATATTTGATTATAAAGCTGGATTCTTCATTGCTTGCATAGAACAGGTTGATGTTTTCGCTTGAATCAATAAACAGCTTTGGGAGAAAAATCAGTTTGTCATCCTTTATGTCCAGTATGTATTTCTGGCTGCTTTCTGCATACGGATAATCCATCCGCATCAGTGTGAATTCGTTTTTGTTCATCCTGTAGCATATATAAAGCGTGTTGTCCTTCCCGACCGCCGCGGCATAATCCACGCCGAATGCATTGTTGCTGAAAAAATTTTTTACCACTGTGATTTCATCCGACCATTTGCTTCCGTCTGTCGAATACCTGATGTCCAGTGCGAATTTTTTTTCGGTGTCGGAATACGCCACGCCCATGAGGTTTGCATTGTGAAAAACTTCGAACCTTCCGATGTCGCCGGAAGAAATAAGGTCGGGATTTTCCCAGTAAAGATCGTTTTGTCCGAATATCCCGAAAGTGGTTATGAAAAATAATATTGAAAATATTAACCTGATTTGACGAATCACTTAATATTATAAATACTTTTTACATATTTTTGTCAAGCGAATTAGGATTGAAGCAAAAATTCTTCATGTTTGGGCGTGAGCGCGGGTTTCGGGACAAAATGAAAGATAGTAATTATTTTTGGATTAAAAAAACTGTCGATTGAACTGTTGCAGGAGAGTAAAGATAAATTTAATCACGAAAACACCGGTCTTAGCGAGCCCTGATTTACTGATCAGGACGAAGCTAACTCTGTTTTTAGCAGGTAAAATGATATACGTTTTGTTGGTATTTAAGGCCCGGTTTTTTGTGCATTGATCCCTGTTGAATAATTCTTGAAGAATTCTAAAGACAAAAACGGGTTTTTTTTGTATATTTTCCGGCGGACATTCAAAATAACAATTTAAGGAGCGAATATGCCGGGCAAAATAACACTTGATTATTCCTATGCATACCCATTCATCAATGATAATGATCTGGACTCATATAAAGACGAGGCCTTCAGGGCACTGGATACGCTTGTATCAAAAACCGGGAAGGGCAATGATTTCCTCGGATGGCTGGATCTTCCCAAAAATGCTATGGAATCAAAAGAAACGGAAGAACTGCTTGAAATTGCAAAACATATAAATAAAAAGGCCGATCTTTTTATCTGTATAGGCATAGGCGGCAGTTACCTTGGCGCAAAGGCGGTCACCGAGGCCCTTCTGCATCCATTTCATAATTCCCTCAAAAAAAAGGACAGGAAGGCACCGAAGATTTATTTTGCGGGCCAGAATATCAGCGGTTCATGGCTTGAAGCCGTGCTGAAGGAAATCGATGACGCCGATGATGTTTACATCAATGTGATTTCCAAGTCGGGGACAACAACAGAGCCTGGCGTTGCATTCAGGATCATCAAGGAAAAAATGGAAAAAAAATACGGTGCAAAAAAATGTGCAAGGCGAATAATAGCAACAACGGATTCCAAAAAAGGGGCGTTGAAGGAGCTTTCGACAAAAGAGGGGTACAGGACATTCGTGATACCGGATGATGTCGGCGGAAGGTTTTCCGTTCTGACGCCTGTGGGGCTTTTGCCAATAGCGGCTCTTGGCATTGATGTTGAAAAACTTCTGGAAGGCGCCGTCGAAGCTTCAAAATATACTGCCGAAAAGGACCTTGCAGCCAATCCTGCCCTGGTCTATGCGATGGTACGAAACCTCCTTCTGAAAAAAGGGTACTCAACGGAGATTCTCGTAAATTACGAGCCCTGCCTGCATTACATCAGTGAATGGTGGAAACAGCTTTACGGGGAAAGTGAAGGCAAGGAGAACAGGGGGATTTTCCCTGCGAGCGTTGACTTCACATCCGACCTTCATTCAATGGGGCAGTGGATACAGGAGGGACAGCGTTTCATCTTCGAGACGGTGCTTGATATAACCGAAGGTTCGTCCAATCTGGCTGTGCCTTCATTCAAAAAGGATCTCGACGGGCTGGAATTCCTCGCAGGCAAAACGTATTTCGACATAAACAAAAAGGCTTTCGAGGGGACTATACTTGCACATTATGACGGCAAGGTGCCAAATCTCGTTTTCAGGATACCGAAACTGAATGCACATTATCTCGGGCAGCTTTTGTATGTTTTTGAATTCGCATGCGGCATTTCCGGTTATCTTCTGGGCGTCAACCCGTTCAACCAGCCCGGCGTTGAGGCTTACAAGAAAAACATGTTCGCCCTTCTGGATAAACCCGGTGAAGCGAATGAAAAGATAAGAAGCATAATTGCAGAAAAATTAAAGACCATTCCTGCCGGTAAAACCACCAAATAAAACAACTGGCAGCTGGTAGCAGCAGGTCGCGACCTGCTGCTACCAGCTACCAGTCGTTTATCGGCAAAAAATCAGGTGTTCAGGTCGTAAATTATTTTCAGCCCTTTCAATGTGAGGATGCTCTCGATAATGTCAAACAGGCCTGTACTTTTGAAAATTTCTACAAGGCCGCCGGTGCCGACCTTGATGTATTCGTTGAAACCGGTTTCTGCCGCAAGGTTTTCCATCATGCCTTTCAATGCGTAATAGTTTGAAAAGTATACGCCGGACTCGATGGCAGAGGTGGTGTCCTCGCTCAAAAGTTTATCCTTCTTCTGTATTTTGATTGCCGGCAGCCGGGCGGCCTTGGCTGTTAGTGCCTGCGTCGATGTGTTTATGCCGGCAAATATCATTCCACCGAGATAATCGCCTTTTGCGGTGAGTGCGCATATCGTTGTGGCGGTCCCCATATCTACTATGATGGTGTTTTTTTTATAAAGGTAGTGGCACGCAACTGCATTCACAAGCCTGTCGCTTCCCACTTCCCTCGGGTTTTTATAACAGTTTTTAATGCCGATTTCGGTGCTTTCATTAACCTCTATGATCCTGCCGCTGCCGAAATATTCATTGAACATTTCCCCTATCAGGTTGTTCAACGGCGGTACGACCGAAGAATAAATCAAGCCCTTTATTTCGCCGAAATTAATTTTTTTTATATTGAGGAAGTTGATTATAAACAGCCCGAGCTGGTCGGAAGTTATGTCAAGCCTTGTATAGTATCTTGCGCTTGCGAGCACTTCGAAGGTTCCCTTTTTTTCCGGCAGGAGCCCTATTTCTATGTTTGTATTGCCGATATCCATTGCAAGTATCAAGTCGTTCCTCCGAAAAATATTAATATTCTTTGAATATTAATAATAAAAATAATTATTGTCAATAGGAGTGAACAGTTATATCTTTTTGTTTTTCCTGATTTTATCCAGAATGACCTCAAGCTTGTCTTCCATGACCGGTTTTTCGAAAAAACCTATTATGTTTTTTTTTGCCTTCATCCTGCTTAATTCATCATCATAATTATAGGCGCTGACAAGTATAGTGGGTATATCGACCGATTCGCTGATTTTCTCCACAGCTTCGAGGCCGTTTATCCCGCCCTGGAGTTTTATATCCATGAAGATAATGTCGGGTTTTTCACTGATCGCAAACTCGATGGCTTTTTCTCCATAGCCGGTTTCAAATACTATCTCGCAGGAGAGACGTTCGAGCGACCTGATAAGAAGTTTCCTGATAAGCACTTCGTCTTCAACGACCATCGCTTTTATTTTATACATTATTCCTCTCCTGTATTGGTTTTGGGAAACAGGATAGATATCTCCAGACCTTCATTATATTTTATTGAAAGCTTTCCGTCAATTTCTTCACATAAAATTTTTACAAGGTATAGGCCGGATGTTATCTGCCTGTCAATATCAAAGTCTTCCGGTAATCCCCTGCCGTTGTCCCTGATTGTAAGATTGTAATTGTTTTCAATATGGTTCAGGGATATTTTAATGCTGTTTTCAGGCTTGTTTTTGTCTGCAAAGGCATATTTTAGCGAATTGGTAACGAGTTCGTTGATGATCAATCCGAGGGTTTTGATTTTGTCTATGGTCAATTCATACTCGTTGATTTTGTAATCCATATTTATTAAATTGGGGCTGATGCCATAAGAAACCGCCAGGTAGCCGGTCAGATCCTTTATGTATTCTCTGAAATTTATGAATGAAATGTTTTTTGATTTGTAAAGAAGGCTGTGGATCAGCACGATCGAATAAATCCTGTTTTCTATCTTGTTCAGTATTCCCTTGAGATTTTTATCATGGATATTGTATTCCTGGTATTTCAGGAGGCTCAGGATTACATTGAGATTGTTTTTGACCCTGTGGTGGATCTCAAGCATGAGTATCTCCTTTTCCTGCAGGGATTTTTTCAATGCCTCCTCGGCGAATTTCCTGTCGCTGATGTCCTCGAAAACAGTAGCGAATTTTCCCCTGTCCAGGGAGAATACCGAAATATGAAAATGTTTGTCCAGGGGTTCGAAAAATGTTTCAAATTTAAAAGATTTGCCGTCTTCGACAACTTCTTTGTATATATCGAAATAGGGCGGATTGCCTGTTTTATATATTACCGAGGCCAATCTGCCTATTACTTCATCCCTGTTGATTCCTGTTTGTATTGTATATGATTCGTTTGCATCGGTGATCATGTAATCAACCGGAATTCTGTTTTCATTGTAAATTATCCTGTGAATCGCAACACCTTCGGTCATCGTATTGAAAAGCATGCGGAATTTTGTTTCACTTTCCTTCAATGCTTCCTCGGCAAGCCTGCGTCTCGTCGTGTCGATTATGAATCCCTCAATGCCTGCTGTCT
>JBJKSS010000233.1:0-3720 GCA_046703745.1 Spirochaetota bacterium | reverse complement strand
GTATTTTATCTGGGTCTGGGCATTGGATTCAACTTCAGGTATATGCCGCAAAAGTACCCGTTTTATCTTGAAGCCGGGTTTACAATTGTCCCGGCAAATGCACCTTTTTTGCTGAATGACAGCAACAGGAACAACAGCGGCCCTTCATTATGGAACATTTCGGCTGAATATATAAGAGATGACAACTGGATATTCCCGGTAATTTTCAGGTTCGGGGGAGGATACTTCATTAAAAAGGATTTCGGCATATATATGAGGAATTCCCTGTATTTTCTTCATATTTCATACGAAAAGGAAAATTATTCCGACTACAACAGGAGCCGTCTTGACTTTTACGGTACCGACTTTGGCTTCTGTTATGATATAGAATTCGGCATGGTTTACAAGGGCGTTTTTAAATAATTTGTAACTATTCAGCTGGATGTTATTTAACGGACAATCGAGCACCCAACTGTTGACAACGCCGTTTTTTTAAATAAAGTTGCATCCGGCAACAGTTGAGTGCTCGATAAAGGCATTATTTTATTACCCGCTAAATAGTAACAATAATTTTAATATATTGACAATAATTTTTTAATGTGTTTTAATTAATCATTCTTTTCTTTTGTTATTCACAGGAGTTGTAATGAAAGCCGAATGGATGAATCCTTTTATATCTAATGCAATTTCAGTCATAGAAAAACTTGCAAATATAAAATTTGAAAAAGCCAATATTGCAGTCAAGGAAGATACCACGCCGACCAATGATATATCTATCATAATCGGTATAACGGGATATATCGAGGGGCAGGTTGTATTCAGCCTCAAGGAGCATACCGCCCAACGTATAGCACAGGCTGTAAGACCGAACGAACTGATTGTTGTCGATGAAGATTTTATAGAATCTTCCATTGCGGAAATATCAAATATTATTACGGGCCGGGCAACCATCGAGCTGTCGGGTGACGATCACATTATATACATAACTCCTCCCACAATAGTTATGGGCAAGGATTATAATATTACGTTTGTGAAACTCAAGACCATCTCTGTCAACCTTGCTTCAAGGTTTGGTACTATTGAAATCAATATTGCAATGAAGCAAAATGAAGAGAACGGTAACTGATAATTTTCAGTAATGATGCCATGAATTACAAACGATGCGAATGCTGTGGGAATTATTTTCCCGAAACAGCAGAAAACAGGGATAAAATCTACTGTTCACCTGAATGCGAAACACTTTACGTCAGATGCATAATATGTAACAATTACTATCCCTACGAAGAAGGGATGGATATAAACAATTATATTTGTTGTGAAAATCCGGCAAAAAACTATAAATTAGATAACTTGAATATTTACATAAAGCATGATCTTTCCGGCCTGATTTCCGGATAAACGGCTGTTTTTCAATACAATCCGTCTAAATTAAATTATTAAAGAGTTTATATGAATATTTTGGAAAAATCCCTGTTCTCGACCAACAGCATAAAAATTGCCCCGGCAGATTCGCCGTTCTGGTATACATCCGGCACCATAGGCCCCTATTTTATCAATACCCATTTTTTATACGGCAGCGAAAAAGATGCAAACGAACTGCTTGAATTCATCAATCAAAACAAGGATGATTATACAGGATTCCTGCCGGAATTAACCGGCAGGGTCATCGATTTTTACAAAAAAAACGACCTTTTTAAAAATGTGATGGATATGTTTTACAGCAGACTGAAGGATGATCCGCTTTTCAGGAAATGCGAATATGTTTCCGGCGGCGAAAGAAGAGACTGGTTTTTTTCTCCTGTTATTGCACATTTATCCGGCAGGAAGCATCTCTTCATCTTCAAGAACCTTGTCGTATACGACGACAGCGGCGTTATCCGCGATTTAAACGGTTCAAGTGTATGTCATATATGCGACCTTGTCACCCAGGCTTCGAGCCACAAAAGGGCATGGATACCGGCTGTCAGGAACATCAAAGGCAGGATAATAATAAATGCAAGCATTGTTGACAGGGATGAAGGAGCCGGCAGTTTTTTTAAATCCGAAAAAATCAGGGATATTTCGATGGTTAAAATCAACAAATCATTCGTCAAATCGCTGTTGGCCAATAAAATAATTGACAAACAGCAGGCTGCCCAGATCATGACATTTAAAAAAGATCCCGACAAATACGGCAGGGACTTTATCATTCAAAATCCCGGATTCCTGAAGAAATCGGCCGAAAATAATTCCACAAAACCGAAAGCTCAAAGATGCATTGATGAAAATCCCTACAAACTCGATTTTAAAAAGCTCGGGTTGTAAAAAATGAACAGGATCATTCTTGGGGTCGACGAGGCCGGAAGAGGGCCGCTTGCCGGCAGGGTTTATGCGGCATGCGTAATACTGGACAGCAATAAAAAAATTTACGGGCTGGATGACTCAAAAAAGCTTTCTCCCGCAAAACGTGAAATCCTGTTTGATGAAATAACCAGCCTGTCCATAGCATACGGCATAGGTTATGCGACACATGAGGAAATCGATGCAATAAACATACTTAATGCGACTTTTCTTGCAATGAAAAGGGCCGTTTCATCGGTCAATGAAAAATTCGATTATATACTTGTTGACGGCAACAGGTTCCCTTTTGGGAATGATTACAGCGGTGAAGCAATAATCGGAGGGGACGGTAAAATTGAAGAAATTATGGCCGCTTCAATAGTAGCTAAAGTTACAAGGGACAGATATATGACTGAAATGGATAAAATTTATCCCGCTTACCGGTTCATTACTCATAAGGGCTATCCGACGAGGCTGCATAAGGACCTGATCAGAATGCACGGCCCCTCACCTATTCACAGAAAAACTTTCAGCGGTGTCAAGGAATTCATTACTGAAAATACCGATTAGAGCATTTCTCCACGTTTTTGTTATATAATTTAGACTATTTGTATTTATTTTAAAATTAAACCTTCAATATCTGTTATTCCATTGTATATTTTATTGACTTTAAATTTAAATCTAATATAATAATTATTGTAAATGTATAATTTTAATAAAAGGGGGATATAATATTAAATATTGAGGCATTTTAATATGAAAAGAGAATTAACCGTAAAAAATATGAAGGAATATTTGAATTCTCAAACCAATATATGCTTTAGCTGCGATTTGTACATTGATAAAAATGAGCATGGGAGCAAAATAATAATGCTCAATGCCGAGGTTTTTCCTTTTTTAACAAGAAAATACGGCATTTCCAAGGCTTCAAATTTGATCATACAATACATCAATACGCCGGTTTTCAAACACTGGTTCTGGAAAATCAAACATTCTTTGGGACAATATTTGAAATGCGATCCCACGTTTGATGATATCGGCAAATGGATCGGAAGAGGATTTTTCCTCAAAATGAGCATCAGCCTCCTGATTTATCACAAATTTTTCATCAATGAGAATTTTATCAGGGAACTGATTAATAGGCAAATAAAACTTTTGGATGATCTGAAGAATTACCAATTGACATACAACAGCAGGAACATCATCGAACTTTACCAGGATCATTATGTACTGCTGGATGAAAAAACCATAACTTCCTATGATAATGAATATTTTTATCTTGAAAATATAATCAGTTGATCATTCGCCAATAACCGTTATCATGATCCGTCGTCTTCGTTTTTTATTATCAGAATCGACAAGTATAATTTGCTGCCAGGTGCCGAGGATAATTTTTTGATTCATCACGGGGCAGACAAGAGA
>JBJKSS010000232.1:0-3921 GCA_046703745.1 Spirochaetota bacterium | reverse complement strand
CCCAAGATAATGGCGTATTACAATGCCCTTACCAATTTTACCGCTTTCTGCGGCTCGGTGCTGGGCGGTATAACCGCCAGTGTATTTGGTTCCATGAACATTGATTTTCTTTTTATTGACAAGTTCTTTCTCGTGTTCGCGATTTCATTCCTGTTAAGGGCGCTTGTAATCCTTGTTTTCCTGAGAAAATTCAAAGAGGTGCGCAAGGTTGAAAAATCGCCGCCGATAAAATATTTTTATATTTACAAGCCGATGTCCGATATATTGGAAAGGGTGCAGACGATTAATTTCAGGATATTCAAAAAGCCGGGAAAATATTCTTAGATAAAGTTTGAAATTGCTTTACTTGCGGGATTATTATAAAATAATGAAGATAAATTTTTAAAGGGGTCTGGAGGGTGCGTTCCCATGCACCGCCGGTATTTATGAAGCTGAAAAAAATTTTAAATATAGCCAGTATTCTCATCATCATTACAGTATTCAGCCTTGCCCTGTGGGTGCTTCACAATGAGCTTAAATCGGTCAACTACGGGCAGGTAAAAAGTTATTTTAACAACACGCCGCTTTTCAAGATACTGCTTGCGGTAATATTCTCGTTCCTTAGCTATTTCTCAATGACATTTTATGATTTTTTTGCCACGAAGTATGTGAATCACAATGTGCCATACAGGAACCTGTTTGTGCCTTCCTTTATCAGCATATCCTTCGGGCAGAATATAGGAAGCGCCATTCTCACGTCGAGTTCATTGAGGTACAGGTTATACAACGTCCTGGGGTTCAGCGGTGTAGAAATCACAAAGGTGATTCTCTTCTGTTCGCTGACATTCTGGTCGGGTTTCCTGTTCCTGGGCGGTATCTTTTTTACGGTTAACCCGATTATAATTCCGTCGAGGTTCAACCTGCCTTTCAGATCGGTCCATGCCCTCGGGATAATCTTCATCGCGGCAACGGTGATTTATCTCCTTTTTTCCCTGATCAGGAAGAAAATAAAAATAAAAAAAGCCGAATTTTCAATGCCGGACATCAGATTGAGCGCCATGCAGATATTTGTCTCATCAACCGATCTATTGCTGTCGTGCCTGACATTGTTTTTCCTTTTGCCCGATTACACCCAGGTGCCATTTTTCCAGTTTTTTTCCGTGTACCTCGTGGGAATCATCATCGGCATGCTGAGCACCGTCCCCGGGGGCATCGGCGTATTTGAATCAATCATGGTCGTTTTTTTGTCCGGGAGCATCCAGGCTTCTTCCCTCTTCGGCGCAATGCTGATCTACAGGGTCATATATTATATCGGCCCGCTTGTGGTTGCAATGCTGCTGCTTGCTTTCGTTGAAGTTTACAGGAAGAAAAAATTCATTAAAAGAATAATGAACATCGTGCAGAGATTCATGCCAGATACAATACCGATAATACTTGCCGTGCTTATCCTTGTGGGAGGCGTTATATTGCTGTTTTCAGGTGCGACCCCTTCCATACTTGACAGGATAAGCGTGCTTGCGAAATTCGTGCCGCTGCCGTTTATCGAAGTGTCACATTTTATTTCCGGCATAATAGGGGTCAACCTTTTGTTATGCGCAAGAGGAATACAGAAAAAGCTCGACGGAGCATATTTTGTCAGTATAATCCTCCTTTCGTTCGGCATAATATTCTCACTGCTGAAGGGATTCGATTATGAAGAGGCGATTTTTCTCGGCGTGGTGCTTATTCTTCTTATTCCGAACAGGAAGCTTTTTTACAGGAGGACCTCGCTTACATCCGAGCCTTTTTCCCTTAACTGGATACTGGGGATATCGCTTATAATAATAAGCGTTGTCTGGTTCGGATTCTTTTCGTACAAGGCTGTGGAATACTCCCATGATCTCTGGTGGAAATTCGACATCTACCATGATGCCCCGAGGTTCCTGCGCTCAACCGCCGGTATCGTGCTTGTGCTCCTGATATTCGGCATAGCACGGCTCGAAAAATCGAGCAGGCCGAGGATCGAGCTTATCCCGTACGAGGATATAGAGAAGGCGCTTCCGATTGTGAAATCAAGCAGGGAAACCTATGCCTATCTTGCGCTTCTCAAGGACAAGTCGCTTCTTTTTGATTCCACCCGGAAGGGTTTTATCATGTACAGCGTCAGGGGCAGGGTGTGGGCCTCCATGGGAGATCCGGTCGGTGATGAAGAAGTCAAAAAGGAGCTGATTGCCAGATTCAGGGAAGACTGCGACAGGCACAACGGCATCCCGGTTTTTTACGAGATCAGCAGAAATTATCTTACGTTATATCTTGACCTCGGCTTTGACATAATAAAATACGGCGAGGATGCAAAGGTAAACCTTGCTTCATTCAACCTTGAAGGGCCAAAAAAAAGCAAGCTCCGGTATGCCTTGAGAAATCTCGAGAGGGAAGGGTATACTTTTGAGGTAATCGGCAGCCAGGATGTGAAAAATTTCATGCCGAAGCTGAGGGAAATTTCCGATGAATGGCTTGAAAATAAAAATACGAGGGAAAAGAAATTTTCAATGGGTTTCTTTGACGAATCCTATCTGGAAAATTTCGATTTTGCGATAGCCAAACAAAACGGCGTCATCAAGGCTTTTACGAACATCTGGGCCGGAGCCGAAAAAGAGGAAATATCGATCGACCTGATGAGGTATTCCAATGATGCGCATAACGGCATAATGGATTACCTTTTTACAAACCTTATCCTGTGGAGCAAAAACGCCGGGTTTAAATATTTCAATCTCGGCATGGCCCCGCTTTCCGGGCTGGACTTTACCAGGTATTCATCGCTGTGGAATAAAATCGCATCGATGCTTTATTCCACGGGGCAGGACTTTTATAATTTCCAGGGGTTGAAGTTTTACAAGGACAAGTTCCAGCCGGAATGGCATTCCAAATATATTGCCTATACTGCCGGGCAATTGCCGTTTGTTTTGACAAGCATTTCATCGATTGTTTCATCTGGATTCAAGGGCGTGATTTCAAAATGATTCACTTGCCGCAGCATTTCTTGTATTTTTTTCCGCTGCCGCATGGGCACGGATCGTTTCTTCCTGTTTTACCCTTATCCCCGGAATCCCTTTTTATACCGCTTTTTTTGTTGAAATATTCATAAACCAGTATCACGGACGGGCCTATATAATAAACCATGTTTTCGATCATGTCGCTGATTTCAATCTTGTCAACAAGCGGCGATTCCAGAAGGTCTTTCTCAAGAAGTTTTTCCCTGTCGATAAAATAAATTACAGGTATGAGGTAATTGATGATTTCGCTCTCCCTGTTTTCTTCGAAGTCGTAATCCCACAAGAGCATCCCTGCCGAGAAACCCCTGCACCACAAGGCGGGGTCGTTGTTTTCAAATTCATCGATGTTGAAAGTGCCGATATAGGGGTCGAAGCTGTTATCCTTCATCTGCCTGTTTATCTCATTGTAAAGGTTGAATACGGCGCCTGTTATGCTTTCAAGTTCCTTTTGAGAATCAAAAACTGCATCCTTTCCATCCTGTTTGAAAATGAAGTCGAGCCATTCCGACGGTTTTATGAGCCGTGGTGAACAGACCACCGAAGCGATATATCCGTGTATTTCATCGAAGGTCATTTTGTTGGCCCTTGTCTTGTTGACAAATGACATGATCGTGTCGATATCTTTTTGCTGAATGGCTTTCATCTCATCATCCTTTAAATTTATTTTATCATAATAGAAATTTATTGCAATAAAACATTTTATTGTAAAATAATCCATATTTTATGATAATTTGTATTATAATATTCTGCATACTTTTATAATTAAAGAGGTAAACTTTATGGCTAAGATAAATTGCTGGGAATTCAAAAAATGCGGGAGGGAACCGGGCGGATCAAAAGCAAATCAACTCGGTATATGTCCCGCTGCCGTCTTGAAAAGTGCGGATTCAATAAATTACGGCAAAAACGG
>JBJKSS010000231.1:0-3205 GCA_046703745.1 Spirochaetota bacterium | reverse complement strand
TTTAGAATCCCTCTGAAAACGATGGATGATTTAAAGAGCATCAAAATTATTTTTGGTGACAGAAAAAGTTTTACATTTAGCAATTATGAAATTTTGAACAAGTTTAAAATAAAAAAAGCCGGAGATTATTATGAAGTTTATACTCCGGTAAATGTCTATTACAACAAATCATCGCTGCCCATGCTTAAAAATGTAATCAATTGGAAGGGTGATATTTTTATCTTTTTAAAATATGTTTATTACCTGATTTTTTTTGTCATAATTTTATTTTTTTATAATGGTCTAAAACACTATTTGGAGAGAAAACAAGAATCAGGCATAAGGAATTTTAATGATTTAAAAACAGTCATGATGAATGACAGCGGACTGGCGAGCCATGCTGTTAATTTTTACAGATTTTGTTTTATTTTTATTATTGCTTTCGCTGCCTTACAGAGATTGACAATGAATATCGCGCCCTACAATGGAAATGACACATGGTCGTATATAGCTCTGGCTGTTAAATAGTTAAACGGCGACCCTGTAAAGCATATATTGTCAAGGGGCTTTTTATATTCATTTTTCATACTTCCGATATTATTGGTTTTCCATGATTTTGGCTATATAACCCTGATCCAGCATTTTTTCGGAATATTGACCGGGATATTGATTTATTATTCGCTGAATTTGATTTTCAGGGAATTCTTCAAGGGTGATAAAAACTTCTTTATATACAAAATTATCAGTCTTGTGGTAATGGCGTTGTATTTATTCAACCAGTCGCCTGTGGTTTATGAGCACAGCTTAAGGCCGGAAGCGATCGACCAGTTCTTTTACATTTTATTATTTTTTATTTTACTTCTCGTTATAAAAAAATTTGGGAATAAAGGTTCAGTAAAGGTTATTATTTTGCTGAATGTTTTTTTTGTTCTGAATTATTTTATTTTTATTCTTCAACCTAGATGGGGTTTTACCCTGGCACTCAATCTGCTGTTATATGTTGTACTTATCATTAAGAACGGTCTTCCGCTGGTTAAAAAAATAATATTTTTTGCGGTTGTCCCGGTAATTCTTTCTTTCATTCTGCTTTATATCCCGAATAATATTTTCTCCGAAAAAAGCTCAAGGGGCACCTTTCTCGCAGGCAACCTCCTGTTCGCCCATGTCAAAATAACCGATATAGAAATGAAAAAAGATATAAATGACCCGGGGTTTAAAAAATATGACAAGTATATATTGAAAAAATTGATCGAATACAACAGGATCGAATATAATAAAAAACAGGTTAAGCATAAATATCTTGGATATCTTTTTAATGATCTTTATTATGGTGATGCCAACAAGTTTTTAAAAAGCAGGTTCAATATTAAAGAATATAAAGAATTTTGCTACTATTACTTTTTTAAATCTGTCGGCAGGCATCCTTTTTTGTATGCAAGAAAGGTTTTGCTTGAATTAAGCCAGTTTTATGATTTTAAGGGAGGCATGTATCCTTCCAGGCAATTCAAACTGGATGCGGACGGTTACTGGCACGAACCTTTTACGGATAATTCAATAAACTACATGCCTTATCTGGAATACATTTTTACGATAGACTATCTGCAAAACTCAATTTATGACTTCAAGAAGATTGAGTTCCCCGCGATCGAGGCGTTTTATTTTATCCTGTCAATTACCTATGTGCCTGTACTGGTCATTTTTTTAATATTGTTTTTTCACGCCCTCGTGGTTTTTTTGAAAAGCAGGAAATACGATTTGCTTCTGTTTTTTTCCATTTTCCCGCTGATTCTTTTTATATATAATTTTTGTATTACATTCTCCAATGCATCTGTTTACTGTATGGACGTGGCCAGATACACGGATGATCAATTTGTTTATGTTATGGTTTCACAAATTTTGGCTATAGTTTTCATTATAAAAATGATATTAGTTATAAGGGACAATAAAATAATAAAATATTAAATTTATGGAGTTGTTATTATGACTATTTTGGTTACAGGCTGTGCAGGTTTTATCGGCCATAAAACAGTTGAATTTTTGCTGAATGACAACCACAAAGTCATTGGTATTGATAATATAAACAATTATTATGATATAAGAATTAAAAATTGGCGCTTGAACCGGCTAAAAACCAGTAAAAATTTTATTTTTATAAAATGTGATATTGAAAATTTAAATGATTTAAAAAAAATATATAATAAATATGAATTTGATTCCGTTATCAACCTTGCAGCCAGGGCCGGAGTAAGATACAGCATGGAAAATCCACATGTTTATATTACAACCAACGCAAATGGTACTCTGAATTTATTGGAAATGATGAGAGAAAAAAATATTAAGAAAATGGTCTTGGCATCAACTTCATCATTGTATGCAGGTCAAAAGATGCCTTTTAATGAAGATTTGGCTGTCAATACTCCGATATCTCCTTATGCTGCATCTAAAAAAGCAGCTGAAGTTATGTGTTATTCATATAATTACCTTTACGATATTGACATTTCTATTGTCAGATATTTTACTGTTTATGGTCCTGCCGGTAGACCTGATATGAGTATTTTCAGATTTATTAAATGGATTGACGAGGGGGCTCCCATAGAATTGTTCGGTGACGGTACCCAGGCAAGAGATTTTACCTATGTTGATGATATCGCAAAAGGTACAGTTAAAGCTTTAAAACCCCTTGGTTATGAGATTATTAATTTAGGCGGCGGCAATAATCCGATCAGCATAAATTATGTGATATCCAAAATAGAAGTATATTTAGATAAAAAAGCAGTTGTTGATTATAAACCTTTTCACAAGGCAGATATAAAAGAAACATGGGCAAATATTGATAAAGCAGGCAAGCTGCTTGAATGGGAGCCGACAGTGCCCCTGGATGAAGGTTTAAAAAGAAGTGTTGATTGGTATAAAGAAAATAAAGATTGGTTAAAGGATATAATGCTTTGATTTATATAGTTGTTAATGTTGATGATTTTGGTTTGCACCCGGCTGTATCCAGGTGGTAGAAATATTGGGTGAAAAGGGAATAAAATAGCAAATATGTTGGTGATTATAAGAAAATAAATAATGTCGGATTTGGTATTCATTTAAAATATATTACAAGGTATCCCGTTATCATGGTAATCTTGTAAATTCATTGGTTGATGAACAGAGGGCAGGGCTTATATATTGACAGGATGGAGAGATGAATTGTTAATTATACTTATGGCATTAAAATAGGAGA
>JBJKSS010000230.1:0-3326 GCA_046703745.1 Spirochaetota bacterium | reverse complement strand
TTTGTATGTCTATGAATATATTCAATTCGTATTCCAGTTTTCCGATTATATTATAAATTTTTTCTTTTTCCTCACCGGATAATTTACCGTTGGCCAGAAATAATATGTCATAATCACTGGAAGCATTTCCAGTTTCCTTTGCCATCGAACCGTACAAATATAAACCTTTATAATCCGTATATATTTTTTTTATTGAATTATTTATCAATTGCATGACATCGGAATTACTCATAACCCTCGCCTTAAATTATCATATATTCATTATACTACAGGTATAATCGGAATGTAAACAAAAATTTAAACCGGGCGCATGCCTACCCTAGGTAGACGGCCGAGCGCTCAATTGGGAGAACATCTGTAAGAATATCTGTTCATTATTTCTTATCTTAGTTTATTTTAAAGATTACTGCAAATAGTAATTATAATTTTAGCGTTGTCCCTGTTAACAGGCGGAAAAAAGTCAAAAATTTAAAGAATAATATCCTGCAAAAAAATAATTATTAATTTTATTCTTAACTGGATATCGGTTGACGGATGGAATCATGCATGCGGTCAGCTTCTAAAAAACGAGGCATTTCAAAATATGCAATGTGATGCTTCATTACGAAATCTGAAAATGGTGTATCATGAACAACATTGAAATTTCAAACCGGCGCCTTTATAACCAGCAGATATCCCTTGCAATGTTTAAATCTCCGGAAGAAGTTGTCGCCTGGATGTGCGCAATGCAGGCACAGGATTATTCGATGGCAAAACTGGCCGTCGGGATACGTCTCCCGGATTCGACAGAGCTTTCCGTAGAATCCGCCCTTGACTCCGGGAGAATAATCAGGACGCATCTTTTGAGGCCGACATGGCATTTTGTTTCTGCACAGGATATTTACTGGCTGCTTGACCTTACTGCCGGC
The DNA here is from genome assembly GCA_046703745.1 of Spirochaetota bacterium. Classification (GTDB taxonomy): domain Bacteria; phylum Spirochaetota; class GWE2-31-10; order GWE2-31-10; family JAFGQB01; genus CAZHHK01. The sequence goes on along the minus strand of JBJKSS010000230.1, from coordinate 2,418 downwards.
AACATAAGAAGTTCCATGAAATCCAGGCACCGTCAGCTCGGCCTGGCCGCTGCCGTTGTCTCCAAAAGCAGCAGGGTAATTGAAAAAATGTTTGCTGTCTCGTCAGTGTTAACCAGAAAGGAGATTGCAGAAGGGCTTGGGAATGCAAAGATTGATTTGTCGGGAAACAGGCTGTCGCATTTATTGTTCCTTGCCGAGCTCGAGGGGTTGATATGCAGCGGCCCGCTTAAAAAGAACGAACCGGGTTACTCGCTGTTGGCCGACAGGGTTCCGGAAGGTAAAAAATTAAGCAGGGAAGAAGCGCTTGCAAAACTTGCCGGCAAATATTTCAACAGTCATGGCCCGGCAACATTGGAGGATTTTATCTGGTGGTCGGGATTGAAGGCAAGAGAGGCAAGGCACGGGCTGGAGGCCGTTAAAAACGATTTAATTCAGGAAAAAAACGGCGGCCGGGTTTATTTTTTTTATGATCCTGGTTATGAAAAACCGGAAAATAACAATGCTGTTTACCTGCTTCCCGCGTACGACGAGTTTGTGATAAGCTACAGGGACAGGACAGCCGCACTGAAGCTTGAGGATCACAAAAAGGCAATTTCATCTAACGGCATATTCCGGCCCGTGATCGTGTTTGACGGAAAAATAATCGGCATCTGGAAATTCTCCGGGAATAAAACCGGCCTTGATCTGGCAGCGGAATATTTCGAGCCGCCGCCTCAAGCCGTCAAAAATCTTGTGAATGAAGCAAAATACAGGATGTGTAAATTTTACGGTATTATTTGAAAACCGGAATAACCGGCTATGTCTCGCACTCTCCAGAATTTATTCGGGATGGAATGCGGGGCTATGTCCCCGATGATCCTACTTTTTCCTGATGAGCAAAAAATCGATGCTGTACCTTCCCGCACCGCTGGCAAGTATCATCAGAAGTCCGCCTATCAGTCCGGTATCTGAAAAAAAGTATCCCATCTGTGTCATCCGGTCCGCACCGTTGTATGTCCAGAAATGGTGAAAAATAATGACCACAGGGATCAGAAAAACCAGAAGACAGACCGCACCGATCCTCGTCCTGAATCCCGATATCAGCAGAATTACCCCGGCTAATACAAGAATAATTGCAGCTACTACCCAAAATTCGGTTGCCATGGTCATGCCGTTTGACCTGGCGAATTCAACCGTCAGATCAAAGCCTGTAAACATGCCCGTGAGGCTCACAACGAATGAGGCGCTTATTATCAGCCGGCCTGCAAGGAGACAGAGGTTTTTTGATGTCTTCATTTTTATTGTTCCTCCGCCTGTAATTTTAGCATTTCAGGGGATGCATTTGAAACATTTGATGCATTTCGATAATTTTAATTAAAAAAAAATGATTTGCATCTGCCGGTTCTTTCCCATGAAATCGGGTCATATCTTCACCAGTTTCATGCTCTCTTCCCACAGCTTTTTCGCCACGCTTTCATTTTAAGATTCATTCGACGCCCTTTTTGGCCTGCTGTTTGCGAAGTACAGGCCGCTCAATGATCCGGCTTCGTCGGATGACGCAAGATAAATCGAAGTTCTTGCGCCTTTTTCGGGGGGGAGCAAAACGGGCCCGAAGAGAGAGAAAAATATTTTCCAGCCTATGGTAGTACCCTTTCTGCCGAAATTGGTTTTCACGACCCCGGGATGCAGGCTGTTTGAAACAACGCCGGTGCCTTCGAGCATTCTGGCAAGTTCATTGGAAAAAAGTACATTTGCAAGCTTCGATGCGGAATACGCCGCCATAGGTTTGTAATTTTTTTCAGACATGAGGTCGTTAAAATCAATATGGCCGGAATAATGGGCATCGGATGATACAGTGACTATCCTTGAAGGAGTGCTGTTTTTCAATAACGGCAGCAGGAGATTTGTGAGCAGGAACGGCGCAAGATGATTCACCTGGAACGTGCTCTCGCAGCCGTCTGCTGTCATTTGCCGTTCGAAAAATATGGCGCCTGCATTATTCACAAGTACATGAAGGTGCTCGTATTTTTTTGAAAAATCCGCGGCAAATCTCCTTACCGTTGCAAGTGATGAAAAATCGGCTGTCATCAGATCGATGTGCGGATTGCCCGTCTTTTTAATAGCCGATTTTCTTGCTTCCATTCCCTTTTTTTCATCCCGGCAGACCATTACAACGAGCGCCCCTTTTGCAGAAAGCCCTGCTGCGGTTTCATATCCGATACCGGAGTTGGCGCCGGTTACCAGAACGATTTTTCCTGACATATCTTCAGACATTTGAACCTCCCTTTAAACTTTCGATTGCTGCCATCGGTTCACCCGTGCAATTTGAAAAAATCGAATGCAATGCCTGCCGCTATGCCGGTGCATACAATTATCCACGGCGGCAGTTTCCATATCATGAGCATTCCGAAAAGAATCGCAGCGAGCCCCATGTCATAC
>JBJKSS010000229.1:0-2544 GCA_046703745.1 Spirochaetota bacterium | reverse complement strand
CACCGAAAACAATTATTGATATTTCAGGTAAATCAGATATTTGTAATTTATTTCCATATGTAAAAATTATTAATTAGCCTTTTTTTTAACGGGCATTAATGTTAAAAAGCATTTTCAGTTTGAATTCTTTCAAGGAGAATTATTTTTATGCAGATTACCAAAAACAGCATGGTTACATTTGATTATTCACTCAGGGATAGAGAGGGGAACGTACTTGATTCTACAGCGGGGTATGAACCTCTTACATATATTCACGGCTACGGTCATCTCATAGAAGGCCTTGAAAAGAACCTCGAAGGCAAGACTGCCGGCGACTCGATGAAGCTCGTTATACCGCCGGAAGAGGCTTACGGTGAGTACGATGCGAGCCTGACAAGAAAAATTTCCAAAAAAGAGATGCAGATTGAGGAAGATCTCGAAATAGGTATGCCGATACAGTTTGATTCTCCTGACGGTGCCGTGCTGTATTATATCACTGAACTCTCGGGAGACGAAGTTACCCTCAACGGCAATCATCCTTTTGCCGGAGCTACGCTTTATTTTGACATAACCGTAAAGGATGTGAGGGAAGCCACAAAAGAAGAAATTGAAAACAGGGATCAATTCTTTGGACATCATGATCATGAAGAATGCGGCTGCGGCGATTGTTGCGACAGCTGCAATGATGAATGTGAAGAATAAATTTTTCTAAGCCCTGTCCGGATTGGGGATTAATTATCATAAGGTAATTTTTTTTAAACGGTTTGGCCATATTTTATTCCACGGATTTTATTCAAAAACAAGGGACATTATTTCGAGGTCTTCCCGCAGCTGCCAGTTTATTCTGGACCAGAAATTTTTTGCCTCTTTGTTGTTCTTTAAAACGAAGATGTGACATTTGACCATCCCGGCTTTTTTCAGTTCGTTTATCGATGAGGAGACGAGCGCCTTGCCTATGCCGGTTTTTTGATAATCCGGATCAACAGCGACATGATGGATGTATCCTCTCCTGCCGTCATGACCGCCGAGGATTGTGCCGACCACCCTGCCGCCGGTCAGAGCGACAAAGCTGCAGCCGGGATTTCGTTTCAGGTACTTTTTTATGTTTGCCCTGCTGTCGGCCTCCGATATGCCAAGGCCCTTGACTGCATTCCACAGATCGTAAGCCTGCGAATAATGTTTCATTTTAAATTGAATTATCCTGAAATTAACTTCTTTCATGACCACCCCTCGTTTGTATTCATTATATATGCGACAATTGTTATTTTATTATTTGTTTTATTAGAATTTATCCAAAATTCACAAGCAATTCATTCAAATTTTAATTTAAAGTTATTTTTGTTCAAATATGATGAAGACAGTCTATTTTATTTTTATTTTATTATCAACAATTAATATTCATTCGCAGATGTCATTTTCGGATGACGAGCTTGCAGGGCAGATAACAAGAGTCCTGATCGCAAGCTATGACAAAAAGCCGGTTGATTCGTCTCTTGAAAAAATAATCCATCAGGCGGGCAAGAAATCATACATCAAGCTGTTAGGTTTGTGGGTAAAAAACCGTAGCCGGATGTCATCGATTAATTTCGAGATGGAACCTGCTGCACAGAACATTACAAGAATAATTGAAAAAAATTCTTCGCATGAAAAGGCCCTTTATTTCAAGCAATTGTTTGAAAAACTGATGATGATTTCCATGGAGAATTTCCAGATGTATTTTAATGCCGTAAAAGAAAGCAAAAGGGACGTGGTGTTACAGGACATAACATGCGGTTATATAGACGAGTGTCTTTTCAACATGAAATATTACAATATTCAGGCTTGTCATAAAATACAGACACAGGACGATAAACAGGCTATTGAGCGGGTACCTTGTCAAAATTAATCCTGGCCAATGACAGGTTTAATATGCATTATGAACATGTGCATTGATAAGTCCGGGCAGCACATACATGCCGGCAAGATTGATTTTATGCAAAGTTATAAATTGAAAGACTTGTTAGAAAAATTGATCTTTGGAGACCGATTGCAGTCTAACTTGAAAATCCTTGTCGATAAAAACATTCCCAAGATGACGGTAAACGAATTAAAAAAGTTGGGATTCGATGTTTTAGATATTAGAAATACCGCAAAAGAGGGCATCCCTGACCAAGAAGTCTGGGAAATTGCTCTATCTCAAAAAAGACTCCTTATCACCACTGATAAAGGATTCTCAAAATACCGGATGCAAAATCATTCCGGCATTTTAATCGTAAGACTGCAAAAACCAAACAGGCTAAAAATTCATAACAAAGTAATACAAACAATCAATTCTATTGACGTGAATGGTTGGGATAATTTAATCATAACCGTAAAAGACAATGTAAAAACTTCATGGAAAAAACCCGATAATTTTGAGTAAACAGATTTCATTTTTTAACATTTGCCGATTGAAAATATTCTAGTGCTCTGGCCGCATGATTTTAAATTTTCTTGTATTTAAAAATTTTACGTGCATCTTTTGTTGTGAATTTCCAATTTATTTTAATTTCATTCTTATTCATTTGTTTGCAAAAAGTATTAACT
>JBJKSS010000228.1:0-4539 GCA_046703745.1 Spirochaetota bacterium | reverse complement strand
GAATACGGATTTGTATTGCGGATTTAATGAAATATTTGTAAAATCAGGCGATTTAAATATTTTTCAGGATGAGTTATGCAAAAAAAATTGATCATGTCCATAATTTCAATCACGGCTCTATTGCTTATCGCCGGCTGCCCTGCAACGGAAAAAATTGCCGGTGCCAAACAGACTGTCTATACATCGGGCCTGAATGTTCAATTTTCCTATAACGACAGCTTAACAACAACAGATTATCTGACAATTTATAATTATTCCGGAGAAAACATCGTCAGTTTCAAGGCGTATGGAACCACATTGCCTCCGTCAACATCAACACAGCCGGACTGGTCAACTGTGGCAGAACTGATACCGACAACACCTATTTTGGTTAATTCTTCACAAACGTTCCACATTACAACGGACAATACCGGCAATATTCCGAATATATCCAGCGGCAGCACCATCTGGGTGAGGCTGGAAGGATTATCCGGAAAATTCGTTATAGCCGCATTTACCTGGACCTTCAACACAGACAAATGGGGCATATATGTAAAATCAAATTAATTTTGATATGGGCCGCTGATTTTCTTGATGTGTTTCCCTAAAATAATCTTGGCGCTTTGGGATTACTACTGCCTGCAGTCTTTTTTATTATCCGTCAAATTTCATCCGAATATTAAAAAAAATTTGTTTTTTATGTGATAAATCCGTCAAATTGTTGTGTTTTAAGCCCCTAAATGCTAAACTTATTTAGAATTTACTGAATCGGGAAAAAACATTTGAGCAGCTTTGCAGTTAAAACAATAATTCATGGACATTTTTACCAGCCGCCGCGGGAAGATCCGTGGACCAATCAGATAGAGGATCAGCCTTCTGCATATCCGTACAAAAACTGGAACCTTCGCATAACAAAAGAGTGCTATGCTGCAAACAGTTATTCGCGCGTGCTGGACAATAACGGCAAGATCATCGACATCATAAACAATTATGAATACATAAGTTTTAACTTCGGCCCAACTCTTCTTTCCTGGCTTGAAAAGAAATGTCCCGATATTTATAAAAGGATAGTTGATGCCGACAAAAAATCCGTTGAGACACACAACGGGCACGGTAATGCAATCGCCCAGGTTTATAACCATGTAATAATGCCGCTGCAAAATTATGAAGACAAAAAAACACAGGTAATCTGGGGCCTGAAGGATTTTGAAAAAAGGTTCGGCAGGAAAAGCGAAGGTATATGGCTTGCCGAAACCGCAGTTGATTATGAGACGATCGACCTGTTAATAGATTTCGGCATCAAATATATAATACTTTCTCCGCTCCAGGCGGCCAGCTACTGGAAAACAGGAGACGACAAGCGGCATGATGCAGGGAAAACCCCTGTTTCCACGAACAGACATTACAAAATTAAAAGGGCCGCCGGAGAGATTGCGGTATTTTACTATGACAAAAATCTGTCGACTGCGGTAAGTTTTGAGCACCTTTTGCACAACTCAGACAATTTTGCACAGAGGATAATGCACTCAAGGCATGAGAACGACCTTGTTGTCATTGCCACAGACGGCGAAATATACGGACACCACGAGCCGTTTGGTGACATGTGCCTCGCCAGGCTCATAAAGGAATACCACATTTCAAAAAAATCGATAAGGCTGATGAATTTCGGGGAATACCTCGACGGCAATCCGGCTCATTATGAAACTGAAATATTCCTCGGTGATGACGGCAAAGGATCGTCATGGAGCTGCAGCCACGGAGTAGGCAGATGGTACAGGGACTGCGGCTGCAATACCGGCGGCCAGCCCGGCTGGAACCAGAAATGGCGAGGCCCTTTGCGGGAAGGGCTGGACGCCTTGAAAAAAGAGATCGACCAGATTTATATCAACGAGGCGTTGAAGTATTCACCCAACCCGGTTGAATTACGAAACGATTATATTGAATACATACTGAGTGACTATAGAAATGAAGGACTTGCTTTCCTGAACAGGCACATCAAGGAAGATACTTCAAAAGATAAAATAATAAAAATCCTCAAGCTCCTTGAATCCCAGAAATACGCAATGTTCATGTACACATCATGCGGCTGGTTTTTCTCCGAAATTTCCGGCATTGAAACATTGCAAAACATGCACTATGCATTCAGGGCCATAAACCTGCTCGGGCATGAGAATGAAAAAAGGCTGAAGGTAATTCTCGAAAACCATCTTGAAAATGCCGTTTCAAATATCGCGGAATACCAAAACGGCAGATGGATATTGAAAAACCGGATATACAAGGCGAAAAAGGATCTTTCAAAAATAGCCGCAAGTTTCATATCGGTCTTTAAAACTACAAACAGGGACATTGCCGGCGGCCTCGAGTTTTTCGAATACTTCGATGCCAAAAATTATTCGATTAAAAAACCGTTCCTGGGTTCGCCGATGCACGAAGGAAACGTCACTGTGTACGACAAAAGATGCAGGGAAACAGCGGAATACGATTTCGTTTTTGTGGATGTAACGAGGAGCGAATTCGTAATCTGCATTGCGGGCAGGGATAAAAAGCACCTGCTTAATGAAATAAAAAAGGATTTCAGCGCAGACACACTGAAAAATGAAAAGTATGTCAAAAACGGGCTTTATGTATTCTCCAAAAGCGGCCTCACTGCGGAAATACAAAAGTTTATCACAGAATACTCGTACAGCGGCAAAAAGAAAACCATGATAAACGATGTTATAAGATCATTCAACGACCTTAAACCCTTGCTTATTTACTACAAGGAATCAAAAACCCAACTGCCTCTGATTTACAGCACGCTCCTGAAATTTGCAGGCGAGTCGATATTCCAGAACCTGTATGACGGCGCAAACGAATTCCCCGGCCGCGAGACAATGCTCCTCATAATGGACATACTGTATCTTGCGAATCATTTTAGCATAAGTATAAATTCCGGGCTGATAAAGGAAAAATTCTCGACGATCCTTTATGAAAAAATGAAAGCAGCCGATGCCAATATCGGCAGTGAAACATTCAAAAAGGCGCTGATACTCATAGAGTTTTGCAACAAGACAAACCTCATAATAGAAAAATCCAGGGTTGAAAACATCGTCTTCAGATTATTGAAGGAAAATGTCAACGGCCTGATCGACAGGATCAATTCCGAAGGGGATAAGGACGCAAAAGGCAGGCTCATAGTACAGTTCAGGAACCTGATCATACTTGCGGACAACTTCAACATCAATACGGAAGAAGAAAAAAAAATATTTTTCATGTATGTCAGGGAAAACAGGATCGCGAGTTCCCATAACATAAAATAGAATCTAAAGCAGCATGAGCTGGTGCGAATCCCTGTTGTTAAAATTGGCCAGTGATGCTCCGATGAGCCTGATTTTTTTGTAACCTATTTCAGTTTTCTCAAGAAGATCGAGGCACACCCCGTATATTTCTTCGATGGAGTCCGTATAATAACCGATCGTCCTGCTCCTTGTGATCTGCCTGAAATCGGCGTATTTGATTTTTAATGTTATCGTCTTTGCCTTCAGCGACTCTTCCTTCAGTCTCTGATAAACCCTTTTAACCTGCACAAGCAGTTCGTTTTTTATCTCCTTGAGGTCGCCGACATCATGCGAAAATGTATTCTCAGCACCTATAGATTTAACCTCGCAAGAAGTAGCAACCTCGCGGTTGTCCATGCCGCGGGAGAAATAATACAGCGTTTCACCGAATATCCCGAGCAAATCGGCAAGTTCACGTATCGAATATTTCTGGAGATCGCCGCATGTCTTGATATTCAGCCCGGCAAGTATTCTCCCGGAAGCCTTGCCCACGCCCCACAGCCTGTTGACATCAAGATTTTTCATGAACCCTTCAATCTGGTGGGGCTTGATTATGAAAATACCGTCCGGCTTGTTTAAATCCGATGCTATTTTCGCCAAAAGCTTGTTCGGTGCAACACCGACCGAAGCCGTAAGGTTCAATTCAGACTTTATCCTCCGCCTTAAGAGTTCGGCTATTTCTGTGGCCGTACCGATATTCTGCTTGTTTTCGGTAACATCAAGGTAGCATTCGTCAAGGGAAAGCGGCTCAATAATGTCGGTGTATTCACTGTAGAATGAAACAAGGGTATCGGATATATCCCTGTACTTGTAAAAATTGGGTTCCACCAGGATAACCTGGGGACAGAGCCTCAAGGCGGTCCTTGTGGCCATTGCCGATTTTATGCCGAATTTCCTGGCTTCATAGGATGCGGTGCATACCACCCCCCTGTCTTCGGGCCTTCCCCCTACGATCACGGGCCTGCCTCTCAAACCGGGATCATCCCGCTGCTCGACCGATGCATAAAAAGCATCCATATCTATGTGAATAATCTTGCGGATCATAATGCATTCACTCTTTAATGAAGGTTAACACAACCGGCAATTGTTTGCAAGATATAATAGAAAATACTCTAATGCATAAATTCATTTTTATTTACACACCTTTCAATATTCCATTAAACTTCCAATTATACGGCTTTGCGTAATATTTTTTTTAAAATCTTTTTCCTTATTAACGTCATCTGTAATAATGAAATACTCC
>JBJKSS010000227.1:0-15876 GCA_046703745.1 Spirochaetota bacterium | reverse complement strand
GTCAAGGATAAGGAGAGGAAGAAGATATTCGACAACAAAACGAAGGATTGGGCATTGAAGCTGCTTCGTACCTATTCGGCATTTGCAAGGGTTGAGAATGCTTCCTTTGATGATTATGAAACATGGGTAAAAACCCTGAACAAGAGGGATATTCCCTATGTATTCTGGGCAGCTGATGCATGGATCATGTGGATAATAGATAATTCCGGTTCAACCGATGCGATTATAGAGCTTCCCAAGGCGAAGGTTATAATCGACAGGATTTATGAACTTGATGCTTCCTATTATTACGGTGCGCCTCATCTGTTTTACGGAATATATTACAGTGTCCTGCCTGAGGCTGCCGGAGGCAACCTTAAAAAAGCCAAAACGGAATTCGACAAGGCCATGGAATACTCAGGGGACGAATTTTTGCTGGCAAAGTTATCCTATGCAGAATATTACCTGAAAAAAATCTATGACAGGAAGGATTATGTAAGGGTGCTCGAGGAAATTATTAATACCGATATCAACAAGTATCCTGAAACCAGACTTCTGAATTCATTCTCAAAAAAACAGGCCGCAGAATTGCTGGAGCAGGTGGACAAGTATTTTTATAATGAATAAATCATGGGTTATGCATTTTATTTATATATAAAAATGTAAAAATATCCGTAGGATTAAAGGTTATATTGTAAAATTAAAATATTTAAGAGGAGTCCTGCTAATTATGAAAAAAATATTAGCTTTTATTGTCTGCGTTTTTATTATGATACCCGGATTTGCCGACAGTGCAAAACCGAAATATCTTTTCAAGATTGCATCGGATGCGCCGGATGGCTCAAGCTGGGTCGAAAGCATTAAAAATATAAGTGATGAGTTGTCCAAAGAGACCAACGGTGAAGTTGCGATCAGGGTTTATGCCGGCGGAGTAATGGGGGATTCGAGTACAGTTATAAACAAGATAAAGATCGGACAATTGTCGGGTGCGACATTTTCAAGCGGTGGTCTTGGTTTGATATACAGGGACTATCAGATAATGGGTTTTCCATCCATATTCAGGAATTATAACGAATATGACTACGTTATAAACAAATTGTCCGGATATTTTGAAGAACAATTCGAAAAAAAAGGTTATGAGCTTCTCGCTTTTTCTGAAGTCGGTTCCATATATCTTTTTTCAAAGAATAAAGTGTACAATGTGGAAACATTGAGAAAATCGAAACCTTTTCTTCTGACAGGTGATAATATAAGCGAGGCGCTTTTTGATGAGATCAAAACTAACCCGGTGCCGATCCAGATACAGGATGTGTTGACAGGTCTCCAGACAGGCACCATCGATACGGTGTTTTCTTCACCTTATGCGCTGATCGTTCTTCAGTGGTTCACCAAGGTGAAATACATGGCCGATTTTCCCATTACATTCATGATAGGCGGCATCATGGTTGAGAAGAAACTGTTTGATTCCATGCCCCAGTCATACCAGGTTGAGATGAAGAGGCTTTTCAAGACAACGTTTCACAGGTTGAATGCCCAGGTAAGGCAGGATAACGATAAGGCGCTCGAAAGTTTAAAAAGATACGGCATAATAGTTCTCAATGTGTCAAACAGGGACAAACAGAGCTTTTACAATGCATGTGATGCCGTTGCCGACAAATTGACCGAAAAAGAGTATTCGAGATCCCTTTATGACAGAATAATGTCCCTGGTGGAAGATTACAGGAACAGTCAACGATAGGGGCAGACAAGGTTATTTTCTTTCAACCATGCAGGAAGCAATGATATTGATGCCGAGGTTGAATGCATTGGGCAGCACGATCTGATCTGTTTTTACCGGCGCTTCGAGCTCAATTTCATCCAGAAGTTTCATCAGCTCGAATATCCTGTCCTTAGGTATCGGGGATTCGGTCCAGACGGGTACAACGGGATGTTTGCCGTTTTTGACTCTTACGGTAGTTGTAACGGTCCTTCTGGGATTGGTTATTTCGTCTTTTACATATTCCGCGCCCAGTTTGCAGACATTCCCCGTAACGGATTCTATGGAATACCCGTCAAGGGTTGTTGTGATTTCACATCCCCTGGGGCACTTTATGCAGATGAATTTTTTCTCGGTTTTCTCGCTCATAAAACGGCCTTTGTTGAATTTATTTGTCTGTTATTGTGCCGGTTAAACGCGCTTTTTGTATTCTCAAAAACACGGCAAAAAAACAATTACGGCAATAAATTTTTATTAACATTCTTTTAAATTATATATTATTAATATATTTAAGGCAAATTAAAAATTTTATCTGGAAAACCTGGGGAAAAAATGATATATAATTAATAATATCGCCCGGGTGGTGTAATTGGTAGACACGCTAGATTCAGGTTCTAGTGAGGTTAAACTCATGAGGGTTCGAATCCCTTCTCGGGCAATTTTTCCGATTTATGTTGTGGGGTGATTATTTTGAATAAAAAAATTAAAACCCCGGATAAACACATAGTAATCAAAAAGATATTGTGCATATCCGACACAAAAGATCCGATCGTTTATTCCAACAGCATTTAAACAAGGTTCAGCGATGTTGATCTTGTTTTATCGGCAGGCGATCTGGATCTTGACTATTACAGTTTTATAGTGGACAATCTCAACAAGCCCCTGTTATTCGTATTCGGCAATCATAAAATACAGAAGATACATTTTTATCATAAAAATTTCTGTGACTATTCCATGAGTGAAAAAAACAGTTTGTTTGAGAATGCAAATGTCGGCGCAACGCATATCGGCGGTAAAATAAGGAAAATAGACGGCCTTATCATTGCAGGACTCGGCGGCAGCATGAGGTATAATCAGGGCTATAATCAATATACAGAATTCGGAATGTTTGTACGATGTGTAAAGTTGGTTCCCAGGATGTTGATAAATAAACTGATATATGGTAGATTTGTCGATATATTGCTTACACATGCGCCGCCGAGAGGGATACATGATAAGCCCGACAGATGTCATCTGGGATTTAAGGTTTTTTTATGGTTTATGGATTTTTTTAAACCTAAATATCTTATTCACGGGCACATTCATTTGTATGATATGAACGAACAGCGCATATCAAAATACAAGGATACAACGGTTATTAATGCATACAGCAATATATTGGTAAAAATTTAAAGTGTAAATATGAATGATTTGATTATAAGTCAGAAGGCACGCGGTGATTTCAACAAGGCCAGATTGAAAGACCGGGTATTGAAATTATTGAATGTTTTAACTCCGGAAAGGCACGATCTTTTATCGTTGAATTTTGTTAAAGAGCTCATCAAGCCCAGGGGGCAAAAATACAGGGGCATGGATGCCGTTCCGATAAAATTGATAGCAGGGAGTGAAGGAAGGTACAGGGATTTCAACAAGGCTTTCCTTCCCAAGCATGAACACCTGAGGAGAAGATGGGAAAATGTCGACAAGGCAAGGATGAAGGATGTGATACTGCCGCCGATCAAATTGTATGAAATCGGGGGTGTGTATTTTGTAGCAGACGGCAATCACAGGGTTTCCGTAGCAAGGGCGCAGGGCATACATACCATCGATGCCGAGGTGGTTTCCCTAACCTCCGAACTCGATCTCAGGCCCAATATGACGCGAAGCGAATTGAGGGATGCCGTAATCAGGTATGAAAAAAACAAATTTTTCAAAAATACTAAACTTGGCAAAATAATCGATCCCGATGAACTGGATTTTACCGAAACGGGAAGATATGACGAGGTGCTTGTGCATATCAATTGCCATAAGTATTTCCTCAACGAATCAAAGCCTTATGAAATAAGTTTTGATGAAGCGGCAAAATCGTGGCGGGATAATCTTTTCAGGCCCATTGTTGATACGGTGATTGAACAAAGGCTGCTTGTGAGATTCCCCGGAAGGACAAGCGCCGATCTGTACATCTGGATTGTGCGGCACTGGGATGATCTTAAGAAAAAATACGGGAACGATGTTCTGATCGAGGATGCGGCCCGTAGCTTTTCCGAGAGATTCGGCAAGGGGCTGCCTGAAAGAATGAAAGAATTACTGATCAATATTATAAAGCGAATTCTGATGATTTTGAGCATTTTCAGAAGGTGAATGTAGTTTTATCCGGTCATTGTAAATACGTTTAATCATCTGCAAAATAGTTTAATTAAAACCGTAAAAAAATTTGAATTTTGTTGTATAATTAAATAGTGTTGAATGATTGATGGAGGTGAAAAGGTTATTTGTAACATTTTTGTATGTGGCATGTAAGTGGCCTGTAAAAAAATAATTTAATAATGAATTTTTAAAAAAATGATATACAATTATAATTGTAAGATAGAATATAAACAACCTAATAAGTTGTTTCATAGATAAACTCCTTTTAATGCGGGATATTCTAAAAGCTTTAGCCAGTTTTTTAGAAATCCCGTATTTTTTTGCCTGCTCATGGCCAGTATTAATAGGATTATGCTATTTGACACTGTTGTCATTTTCGTTTACATCGGTCTTCAACTGTTTAACGATGATCGCATGAGGATATTGCCTGTATACATCCAGGACAGTCATGGCTTCACAGACAAATTTTTCTGTCAAATTGAATGTTGCAAAGCCCATGTTTAATTTCTGGATATTCGAAGGAACCACTACGATAAATTTGTTTTTCATTATTTTCCCTCCTGGAAATATTTCAATTACTATTGTTTTATTTAATATCATTATTTGATGAAATTCAAATTACCGAAAGATACTTTTTATTGATCGTTTTCCACTTTGTAATATTGCCGGTATTTCGATAAATATTTTTAGATTCATTTCCCGTTTATTGAGGCCCGATTTGTCGATCGGATGAGCTTTCTTGTGAATTTGCTCTCGAAATTATAAATATCTTTCATATAATTAATAAAAATCCGGCAATTATTCGCCATAACCTTATTAATGATTTTCAAGAAAATGTAAAACAACATTGACTTAGGTTTTAAAATATGTAATCTTAACGACTGTTATTCCTTCGGAATATTTCTAAAATATTCAAATTAACAGGTGATATGATATGATAACTGTAAAAAACCTTGTCAAGGCATACGATGTAAACATGCCTGTGGTAAAGGACGTTTCCTTTACCGTGAACAAAGGTGAAATCGTGGGGCTCTTGGGGCCAAACGGGGCAGGTAAAACAACAATAATGAAAATGATTACCTGCTTCATGAACCCGAGCAGTGGAGAGATACTTGTTGACAACAAAAGCACTCTGGACGATCCTCTTCATATAAAAAAACTCATCGGATATTTGCCTGAGCACACTCCCCAATACGATGACATGACCGTTCATGAATATCTTGAATTCATTGGCAACATAAGGGGTCTGCATGGCAGGGATTTATCCGGGTCGATTTCAAAAATGATCGAACTTACTTCCCTGGAAGATGTTGTTTCAAAAAAGATAAGTCAGCTCTCAAAAGGGTATCAGAAGAGGGTGGGACTTGCATCAGTAATGATACATGACCCTCAAATACTGATCCTCGATGAACCGACAACCGGCCTGGATCCCAACCAGGTTATCACTTTCAGGAAGATGCTGAGACAGCTTGCCGAAAAGAAAACAATAATACTTTCGACTCACATCCTTTCGGAGATAGAAGCGATATGCGAAAGGGTTATCATCATCAAAAAAGGCGAAATCGTTGCTGATGATACACTGGAAAACCTTGTTAATAAAAGTTCTGATGACGAGTTTGTTGATTTTGACGTGCAGGGAGATTCTCTTGATATCATGGAATCAGGGCTCGCAAAGATCCAGGGCGTATGGAAGCTGGAATTCATCAAGAAGATAACAAAGGATACTTTCAGGTTCAGATCGCTTGCCTCGAAGGATTCCGGTTTCGAAGGGAAATTAAAAGATTTGATAAACAGCAAGGGATGGAAGCTTTCGCATCTGGAAAAAAATAGTGCCAATCTTGAAGAGATATTTTTAAAATTGGCAGGCGGGGAGGAATAGTTAAATGGATATTCTGGATATTATACTTAGAGATTTTTCAATTGTATTTTTAATTGCAGTAATACCTCTGGCATTGTCGGCCTTGCTTTTGATAAAAGGCGTGCGGGCCGTATACAAGAAGGAGGTGACCGGATACTTTTACTCATCGATTGCCTACGTTTTTCTAGGCCTTTTTGCACTGATACCGAACGTTTTCTTTTTTTATTTCAACGGCGGCATATTCAGGGAAGGCGTGGCAAGCATGAGAGGGTATTTTGCGCTGCTGCCTTTCATGTTCATATTTTTTATTCCCGGTTTGACAATGGGGGCATGGGCCAAAGAGAAAAACTCCGGCACCATCGAGCTTTTATTCACCCTGCCGGTCAGCCAGCTGGAAATCATGATAGGCAAATTTCTGGCAAGTTTTACTCTTGTTTTTATAGCGTTATGGAGTTCAATAGTCATTCCTGTTATGACGAATTTCCTGATGGGTAATTTTGACTGGGGACAAATTGCAACCCAGTATTTTGGAGCCATGCTTCTGGCCATCTGTTACATAGCGATAACTTTCTTTTTATCGAGTTTGACCAACGAGCTGATTAATTCGTTCCTTTTGAGCGTGGCCGTGCTGCTGTTTTTAACCGTCATCGGATATTTGTCGGTGACCGTTAATTTTCCGCAGGAATTAAACTGGCTTAAAATAGTTTTCCAGAAGATCAGTCTTTTGACCCACTTCAAGAATTTCAGTGTCGGCGTTATGGATTCGAGAGACCTGTTTTTTTATCTCGGACTTGCATCGATATTTTTTTACAGCAATCTGCATTCTTTACAAAGTAGAAAATGGAGTTAAGTAATGAAACTTAAGATAATGTACCCAATAACAGTATTATTGTTATTCATAACGATCGCCAGCGTGTTCCTCGGCATTTTTTGCCTTCAGGAAAAATTCGTTGCAATGGCGGTAATCGTGTTTTCAATCGGTTTGCTTGCGCTTCTGGGGGGCATGGTTTTCTCGTATTTCATAAGCGTAAAGTCAAAACAGGCTGTCGGCAATGTTGCATCTTCGATGTTCAAATCATGGATTATTTTTGTCTTCATTGTTTTGAACATGTTCATTTTTATTTTTGTTGCCAGCAAGCTTTATGCGAGATTTGACCTGACTTACGGGCAAAAATATTCAATAAGCAGACCGACGGTTGATCTGGTGCATAAACTGGACAATCCCATGATAATAGAATATTACTATAATGACAAATGCAAGGAACAGCCCGGTCAGGCCCAGGTTGTACAGTATGTCCTGGATATTCTCACTGAATATGAGAATGTTTCCGGCGGCATGATCGATTTCAGGCCCCAGGAATTGTCATACCTGAATGACAGGGAAAAATTTGACGAACTGTCCAAGAAGGGCATTAAGGAATTCCCCCTGACCCAGAACAAGGAAGATGAGTCAAAAGTTGCACGCGGTTTGTCGGGAATTATAATCAAATACAAGGACAAACAAAAAGTCCTTCCCATGATCAACCAGGATATCGGTTTTGAATATGCAATTGATGTTGAAATCAAAAAGATGCTCGGGGATATGGGAAGCCTGGGAATAATTTTCGGCCTTCCGGACAAGAGTCTGGAGAATGATTACAAGATTTTGAACCAGATTTTAAGATCCGAATATTCAACCGTGGATGTGATAGCATCCGATGACAACATACCGGATTATATAAAAACAATAGTAATAATCGGCGGGTCAACACTGACAGATTATGATGCTTTCAAGATAGACCAGTTTTTGATGAAAGGAGGCAGGGCGCTGATACTGGAAAACGGCGTAAATGTCATAATCAACCAGCAATACGGGATATTCGGTTTTCCAAACGATGACAAATTAATTCCGCTTCTTGATTCTTACGGCATAAAGATCAACAAGGATATAGTCGGCGACAACGAGTCTTACATACCTGTGCCGCAGTATGATCAGAGCGGCTTTGGCGTTGAATACAGGTATCCTGTATGGCCGAGGATCAAAAAGGAAAACATGTCACCCAAAAATTCCGCCCTGCTTGATATAAAAACCCTGAATCTTTACTGGCCGTCAAGCATTGATGTTTCCGATAATATCAAGGATAACACCGAGGTGCTTTTTCATACAACCAAAGATTCATGGTCATTGAAAAAAAGCTACAAGCTTGATTTCGAAACATACAAATATCCTGTGCAAAAGGCCGAGAAGGCTTACAATCTCGGCATCATTTTCAAGGGCAAGGTCAACAGTTCATTCGCAGGAAAAGATGCACCCGATATTGAAAAAAAGGAAGCTGATGGTAAAATAACCAAAATCAAGTATGAAGGCAAGAAGCTGGATTCCGGTGAAACACAGATTGCGGTAATCGGGGATGCCAATTTCGTCCAGGACATTTATTTCCAGTCGTATCTTTCGAGCCAGAATGAAATGTATCTTTTCAGGAACCTTCTCGATACATTGTCCAACGATCAGGCCCTGATAAAAATCAGGGGCAAGGGGCAGTTTTCAATGCCGCTTGACAAGCCGAAAAACAGGGGCGAGGCTGATTTCTATAAACAGATAATAATCGCCGTAACTACATATGTTATTCCGATCATTTTGATATTGATAGGAATTGCCATTTATATATTGAGACGGACAAGGAACAGCAGATTAAAGTCTAAATATAACAAAAAATAACAGGAATAAAATATGGACAAAATTTTCAGCAGAAAAAATATAATAATAGGTTTGGGCGTATTATTCGGCCTGCAAATAGTGATATATCTCTCACTCAGCATTTTTTCGAGTAAAAATATTAAAGAGAGAACATCAGGAAAACCTCTTTTGAAAGGATTTAAAAAGGAAAATGTTTCTTCGATAGAAATTAAAGATTATCAAAGTTCATTTGTGATAGAGATCAAGGATGATAATTATCTTGTGAAAAACGGCAATAATTATATTCCGGGCGATCCGGACAAGATCAAATATTATCTTGATGTTTTAAAAAATCTCAGCTTTGGTGTAATAAGGGATTATGGCAAGGACCCTGACAGCAGCAAGCTTTATGGCCTGGACAGGGAAAGAACCCAGGACGTGATTGTCAAAATGAAAAACAAAAGGGAATATGTAATTCACCTGGGGTCACAGGGGACAAGGGAGGATTCTTCATACATACGGTACGGCAAGGAAAAGGTCATCAGGGAAGTTGATTCCGATATTTCCACCGTGACCGGCAACAAGCCGATATTGTGGGCACAGAGAAAAGTTTTAAATGATATTAATTTTGAAGATGTCGACTCCTGCGGGATAGACAGCAGTACGAGCTGGTACAATGGGAAATATACGATAAAATACCAGGAGTCCACGGATAAAAAGAAGAATGAACTCAATAATTACATTATTGATCCGCCGGCAAATGGGGAAGTCAAGGATTTTTCGCTGGCCAATGTCATAGTGAGCTTTATTCAACTTAACGTGGATGATTATAAACTGAACGGGCCGCTTACAAAGGATAATGAAGAGGCCGCTAAAGTCATTATTACCCTGAAAAACAATAAATCGTACAAATTGACTTTTTATAAACCCGGCCCGGATGATAACGGCTATTACATACTTGCAGTTGACTTCAATAAATATTTATATTACGTCAAGGAAGACCAGGTCAAGATGCTGATAAGATCGACAGAAGATTTTATCAAGAAAGATGAAACGAAAAAATAGAATATAATGCGCCCGGTTGATTCGGGCGCTTTTTATTTCGGGAAGAAATATTTTGATTATTTTTTTATAGCCATAATTAATGAGATTGTCAGGGTTCATTTGATCAATAAAGCGGCTAACTGTTGTATTATCCAATAATTAGTATTCTTAATCTGTGCGAATCATTTGACAATCTGTTTAATCAGAGGTATAATTAATCCGGACAGGATTATTCACATGAAAATGATTATATTATTTGTTTTTTTGCTCAGGGCCTTTTTAATATTTGCTGATGATTACAGCATTAAATTCAGGGGCGAAGACCTTTTTGATGAAAAAACCGGCATAATGGCGACAGTGGATGATGATAAAAAGTTCATCGCCGTATCCAACCAGTTGTATCACTATGTACTGGTGCTGCCGTATTCGATAAACTGGGTTTTCAGCATAGACAACAAATATTGCCTGATAGCTTCAAATGAAAATATAAATATTTCAATTGAACTTTTGTCAAACATGCACAATAGCGATGCTGATTATCTGGATTATCTTCAGGATCAGTTGACAAATAATTCTGACAGCATGGGTATCACCGATATCAGAAGGGTTTATTATGAAAATTACTCCATGATCCGCACCGAGGTGGAAATATTAAAGGTATTTAAAAAGCTCGATGCCGATAAATACAGGGACATGATAACGGTCAATCTGTATTCTACAAAAAGTTACAATAACGAAAGGTTTGTTTTGCATTTTGCCGTAACAAAAAAGAGGGATGATAATTCCTTTGATGAAAGAAGTTTTTACAATAATATAACGAACGGTTTTTTCGTCGATTTTGAACGCCGGTAAAAAAAGCAGTATTTAACAATTTACATTTTAAGATATTATTTATATAATAAATCTTTTTTTGCGGTTCGGAGATTGAAAAAATATGGACAAATACAAACAAAGAGGCGTTAGTCATAAAAAAGAGGACGTGCATGATGCGCTTGACGGCAAAATCGACAGGGGGATTTTTCCCGGTGCGTTCTGCAAGATTGTCGATGATCTGTTGGGGAACGATGCTGATTACTGCAATATAATGCATGCCGACGGGGCCGGCACAAAATCTTCGCTTGCCTACCTTTATTACAGGGAAACTGGAGATGCTTCTGTATTCAGGGGGATCGCGATGGATTCCATAGCAATGAACATCGACGACCTGCTCTGCGCCGGGGCAGCCGGGGGATTTTTGCTGTCCAATACGATCGGACGCAATCCCGTTTATATAGACGGCGGCATAGTCAAGACGATCATCCACGAATATCAGCGTATAACTGACTGGTTTAACGAAATGGGTATCCCCATGGTTCTGACCGGCGGCGAGACCGCGGATGTCGGCGATGTTGTCAGGACTCTTGTCGTGGATTCGACGGTGACCGTCAGGATGAAAAAGGAACATGTTATAACAAACGATAATATTCTGCCGGGAATGGTAATTGTGGGTTTTGCCTCTTACGGCAAGTCGGTTTACGAGGAAGAGTATAACAGCGGGATAGGTTCCAACGGGCTTACATCTGCGAGGCACGATGTTTTCGTAAATGAATACGCCGTCAAATATCCTGAAACTTTCAATCCCGGCATTGACAAAACCCTTGTATATGCGGGTCCTTACAGGGTTACTGACAGCCATCCCGATCTTCCGGTGAACATGGGCAAAGCGGTTTTGTCGCCGACACGTACATACGCGCCGATGGTCAGGGAAATTCTTTCCGGATACAGGGATAAAATAGGCGGCATGATCCACTGCACCGGGGGCGGGCAGACAAAATGCCTGAGGTTCGGGCAGGGCATTCATTATTTCAAAACCGATCTTTTTGAAATGCCGCCCATCTTCAGGATCATAAAAGAATCATCCGGCGTATCCTTCACGGAGATGTACCAGGTCTTTAACATGGGGCACAGGCTTGAAATCATAGTTGATCCGCAAACCGCGCCGTCACTGATAAACATCGCAGCGAGATTCGGGATCGAGTCAAAGATTATCGGTGAAACAGGAAAGAGCCCCGATGGTAAAAACGGGTTGACCATCAGGTCCCCGGAAGGAAATATCGATTACCGGCTGTAAATCAAAAATAATTATTCAGGGAATCATCATGAAAATTTTTTTAACCGGCGGCACCGGCTTTATAGGCTCTTATGTTGCCAGGGCATTGTCTGATCAAAACCACGAGATATACATTCTTGCAAGAAATACCGGCAAGGTGCCCGGGCTGAATGACCTGCCCGGAATAAAAATCATCAAAGGTATGATTTCTGACTTTGACCTGATAAAGGATTGTTTGAAGGGCATTGATGCGTGCGTTCATGTGGCTTTAGGATGGGGCGATAATGCGGTCGATATGATGAGGAATGAAACCCTGCCGACAGTTTTTCTTATGGAGGAATCCGCCAGGGCCGGTGTGAAAAAATTTGTTTATACGTCCTCAACTGCCGCTGTCGGATATACCCAGGTTGTCAGCCTTGACGAAACAGCCAGAACCAAACCCGTTGATTATTACGGTGCAACAAAGGCCTCGGCTGAAAATTTTTTGAATGCGGTATCGTATAATTATGACATGAAATGCAGCATTATAAGGCCCGGCTATACATTCGGAAATCCTGTAATCGGGGGGGCATTCATGCAGCCGGACGGAAGGTTTCGTGAAATAGTAAAAAATGCCAAACTGAACCAGGATATTGCATTGATTAAAAATGACGGGACACAATTTATTCATGCTGGGAACCTTGCCGAGATTTATACGGCCGTCCTTTCGTCAAATTTCAACAGGGAGATATATTTCGGCTTGAGCACGGAATTCATTACCTGGGAAAAAATTGCCGAAGAGGCCGTAAAATTGACGGGATCAAAATCAAAAATCATTTTTGAGGACAGGGGATATGATGAAAAGCCGCATCTATATCTTGTCGACAAGATAAAAAGGGATTTTAACCTGTCTTTTAAATGCTCTGACAGAATTACAGATCATTTAAAATATTTAATCGGCATTTTATAAATTTGGCTTGATTAATTGCTTAAAATAATAAATAATTAATCAGGCTGATGAAATTTATGATTTATTTCAATTGTATTCAAAATGACAGACATTGGTTTTAAAAATTATATAGACGAATCAAGAATTTTGACAATTATTGGAAACAATACTTCAAGGGCGAAATGGCTTGTAAGGGAAGCTCTTTCATCAGGAAGATTGATTAATTGCACACAGGGTAAAAAAGCCGGGTGCGTAATCATATTAAATACCGGTCATATTGTCCTTTCTTCCCTTAAGATTTCGGCCGTTAAGATCAGGATTCAAAGTGTTGATAAGGCGGGATCGATAAATAAAAACGGGTATCGCATTAAAAACAGCAGGAAGATTATTAATGATGATGAAATCTCAAATTGAAGGAGCGAGACGTGGCTATCGAAAAAAAATTACTGGATAACAGGGATGAAATACTGCCCGTTGCAAAATATAATTATGATGATTTTTCAAGAGAGGAGTGTGTTTCTTTTACGGGATCACCTATCAAGCATCCTTATGATGCCGAGAAATTTATATTAATATGCGACCCGCTAAGCGAGCAAACGGCATTTTTTGAATTCAATAAATCCGACGTGGCAATGATTGAGAATTTGTCTTCTTTATTGTCAGAGCATGGAGAAGGCATTCATATTTCCAGGATATGGATAAAAAAAGGCGTCGTTGCATTACGCTATGAGCCTTTTATTGTGGGTAAAACATCAGGCATCATTGAAAGCCTGGGCAAGAAAACTTCCTAGCCGCACCCGGATTAATTTAAATTTTTAAATTGCCTTCAGGTACTAACAGTACAGATATTCTTTCAGGTAGCTGAAATTATCCTTTATTTTTTTTGTTGCCCTCATTTCTATCTGTCTTACTGTTTCCGGGCTTATTCCCAGGTCATTGGCTATAGTCTTGAGTGTTTTTTTGTTCCTGTTTTCAAAAGCAAATCTCAGCTTGAGTATCTCTCTTTCCTTTTCTTTAAGTTTGTTAAGCACCTGCCCGGTTTCTTTTACCATATCAGTTTTGTCCAGGATATTTTCCGGGGAATAAGTTTCGTCATCTATCAGGTTGATCAGGTTGCAGCCGTTGTCACCGATCTCATCATCAATGGATGTCATTTTGTCACCGATACTTTTAAGGTTCAATACCAGCAATTCATCATATCCGAGGACTCCCGCTACTTCCTTCATCGTAGGTCTTCTGTTTAAATTCTGTGAAAGATCGTCTATGGTTTTATTTATTTTTCTCAAAGTTTCTTCTTTTCTGTGAGGCAGTCTTATTGTACGTCTTTTATTGCTCATCGATCTGGTTATTGACTGTTTTATCCACCAGCAGGCATAGGTTGAAAACCTGACGTTTTTTCTGTAATCGAATTTTTTTACGGCTTTAATCAAACCTATGTTGCCTTCCTGTATAAGGTCCGCAAGTTTCCATTCGGGGGTGATATATCTTTTTGCAATATTTATTACCAGCCTCAGGTTGGAATTAACCATTTTGTTGAAGGCTGCCTTGTCGTCTTTTTCAATCTCTTTGGCCAGCATTATTTCTTCATCCTGAGTCAGCAGATTGTATCTTTTTATTTCATTAAAATATTGTTTTAGGAAATTTTTCTGATTTGCATCTTCTTTGATCTTCATAACATCCACCTCAGTTAGAATAAAGCAAATATTATGCCATGAAGTTTTTGAAGAATTTGTATGAAAAAGATGAATTTTTTGGAGAATTTTTATGATAAAATAATTTTTATCATAAAAATATGTATGATTAATAATACAGCGATTTTATATTTTTGATAAAATAGTAACTTAAGCCAGGCGTTATTCCCCGGTAATAGGAGCATAAATTAAATACGTAAATTTTATTTTTTGACCTTAAATACCGATAAATTTACAAAATTCGTTTGTTTTTTTTTATAATATAATATAATAATTAAATTGAGTAAGAGATAAAATGATATTTGTCGGATTCTTTACCTATTTAAAATATTTGCTGTCTGGTGACACATCAAATCTCTCCAAGATAAAAGAGTTGAAAATTCTTTACAAGACTTTCAAGTCTTCCAAATACAAATACCTGCTAAGAGATAAAATTCTGACAAATTTATTTCTCCAAAAGGTATATAATTTATTCTCAGCGGTTATAGAGATCAAGTCGATCCTGACAACAACTTTATTCAGCAATGATGAAGCAAAGTCGATGATTTTTCTCAATCATTACATTGATTCCTCATTAACGGAAGAAGTAAGATCAAAAAAGGACAGGTTCAACAAGGAAATGATGTGGCAGAGGATTATGGAAGCCGAAAATGCCACAAAAATAATCAAGGAAATTGAAGATGAATTTCTGAGTTATAAAAATATTTTGAATAAAAGGAACCTTCCCAGGGTTGAATCCGAATATTACAATCTTTATAAATTGAATTCACTTTCAACATTCAACTTTGAACTCTTTTTTTCCAAATTTGACATGGATTATTCGAGCCCTTCTCCTCCTGTTTATACGCCGATTGCCGGTGAGGATGTTTTAACGGAAATCGAGGATCTTTATTTTTTGATATCTTCACTTCCCGGTAAAATGGACCTGACCGAAGCATTCGAAAAGCTCTTCATGAGAAACCAGGGGGATTACAAGCTTCTGGCCAAAAAGGCCCAGCAGGCTGTCAACAGAATTTATAAAATTATTTCCGATGAATTATCCCCGGCCATACTTTTAAACATGTGCAGGTATATCACCGAAAATCCCAAACTTGTAATTGAGGTCCAGCAGAAATATTTCAGTATCCTGGATAAATACAGGACCGAGGTTGAAAACAGGTTTATGAAAAACAAGGATGCCCTTCTGGAGAAATATTCCGAGAAATCCCTTCAACAGGATATTCATTCGCTGTTCAATGGGAAGCTGCTTTTAAAAATAGAAAGCTTTAACGAGGGGCTGAGACAGGTAATTGAAAATAATAATTTTGATCCCATATCTGGGATACAGGCAATAAGAATATCAAAGACTTTTGTTTATGAAGTTTATGAAAAAATTATAAAAGAGGCTGTTAACTCGCTGATACTTGAAGGGTTTTTCGGGGAAAAGGAACAGCAGACAGACTTTTCCAATCTGTTTTTTTCTGCAAACGAATTGAAGGATGTGGTTGATGAATGCGAGGAAAAGCTCTCCGGAACCGGCAAATATTCAT
>JBJKSS010000226.1:0-8960 GCA_046703745.1 Spirochaetota bacterium | reverse complement strand
TCTGAACCCGGGCGGCCGGATGGTTATAGGTAACCTCCATCCTTCCAACCCGAGCCGCTGCTACATGGAATACTGGCTCGACTGGAAGATCATTTACCGCACCGAGGAAGAGCTCATGGAACTTGCGGCTAACCTGGAAGGGGCCGAAAGCAAGGTTTATTTTGATGACACGGGGATACAGATGCTGCTGAGCATCAAAAAAGGCTGATTAAAAAAATGGGAAAAAACAACGGAATGCCGAAATTAAAATGGCTTTTCTTTGGCAGCCGCATGGGAAAACTGACAGAAGATGCGGTTGAGTCGGGAGATTTCAACTCGTATAAAAACGTAATAATGCACGAGTGGCTCCAGACCCTGACAACACTGGCGGGTGTCCTGGTGCCGCTGTTTTTCATACTTGATATTTTCATGATGCCTGAAAAACTTTTGATCAGGTTTGTGGTATACAGGGCGGTTTCCACATTGTTGATTTTATTGCAGGCAGCGGCAATCAGGTTTGCAAAGCCGGGCAGGTTGTCATACTTTCACGGCTATTTTATTTCTTCACAAATCGGCTTCATGATATGTCTCATGACGAATGACCTCGGCGGCTTTGATTCAAGCTATTATTCAGGATTGAATCTCGTTATTATAGGCGTCAATCTATTAATGCCGTGGGAAGCCCGGCACACGGGCCTGAATTCGCTTTTGATAATAATCATGTATATAACATTCAACCTTCTGGTTCCGCATCCTTTTGAAACAACCATGCTGATCAACAACCTTTTTTTTATAGCCGCTACCTCGGTGCTTGCCATGAGCATTAATCATGTGAGGTACAGCCTCATCAAAAAGGAATTCGGACTTTTCACGGAGCTTAAAAGGGCCAAGGATTCACTCTGGAGCGAGATCGAGCTTGCGAAAAAAATACAGACTGCCCTTTTGCCGCTGAACAAAAAACTCACCGGGTACAGCCTCGCAGAGATCATGATACCGGCGAAGGAAGTTGGCGGGGATTATTACGACATAATCGAGACGGCCCTGGGTGAAAGATGGGTCGCGATCGGCGATGTGACGGGACACGGGGTTGACTCGGGGCTCATAATGATGATGGCGCAGACAAGCATCATGACATTGATCAAGGGGGATCATTCTGTAAAAATTGCCGATGTCCTTAAAGGCACAAATATTGCACTGCGGGAAGACATATCACGGCTGGGGTCAAACCATTATATGACCATAATGCTTTTAAAACTTGAAGACGACAGGATAACCGCAGCGGGCCATCACCAGGATCTTCTTTTGTATCATGCGCTTGAAAATCAGGTTGAGGTTATAGAAACAAAGGGGACATGGCTCGGTATTACGGACGACATAAACAATCATATTGAAGTCAGGTCACTGAAAATAAACCGGGGTGATGTCGTTTTACTTTTTACCGACGGGGCGACCGAGGGTGTGAATGACAGGGGCGAGATGTTCGGCCAGGAGAGGCTCATCGAGTCATTCAGGCGGCACGCATCTTTGCCTGTTCAAAAAATACTTGACCTTCTGCTTGCCGATATACAGGGATTCCAGGTCAATCAGGAAGATGATGTTACATTGATCGTGATAAAAAAGGATTGATCTTTTTATTACAAATATTCTTCGGCAAGGTAGGAGCTCCTCACATAAGGAGAGCTTTTTATTTTTATAAGACCGGCATCCAGCGCCAGGTTTTTATATTTTTCAAAAGTTTCGGGTGTAACGTATTCTTTTACAGGGTAATGGGATTTTGAAGGAGAGAGGTACTGCCCGATGGACAAAAACTCGCACCCTGCTTTCCCAAGATCGCAAAGAGCCCTGATGACCTCTTCTTCTTTTTCACCGAGCCCAAGCATGAGCCCCGATTTGGAATGAATCGTACTGTCCGCTTTTTTTATGTTTTCAATTGCGTTGAGTGATATTTCATATCGATCTGGTGATCTCCCGATGAGCGGGTAGTTGTTTTTCACGGTTTCAATGTTGTGCCCCATCACATCGGGCCGGGCCGATGCAACGGTTTTTACAGGTTCAAAATCCCCGTTAAAATCAGGGATAAGCACTTCGATTTTTGTCAGCGGATTCAATTTTTTTACAGCGGTTATTGTCTGCGCAAAATATCCCGCGCCGCCGTCGGCAAGGTCATCCCTCGTCACGCTCGTGATCACGGCATATTTCAGGCCGAGCTCCCTTATCATCTCTGCAATCATCTCGGGCTCTTCCTGGCTTAACGGCCCGGGTTTGCCTTTTTTAACATTGCAAAACAGGCAGCCCCGCGTGCAGACATCGCCCATAATGAGGAACGTCGCTGTTTTTTTCCTGAAGCATTCGGATATGTTGGGGCACAGCGCTTCCTCGCATATCGTGTGCAGTTTGAATCCCGCAAGTTTCGACTTGATTTCCATATTGTCTTTTATGCTGATCTTTTTTTTCAGCCATTCTGGTTTGTTATTGTCCATTTTTATCCCCCTTTTTGCATATCCTGTTATGGTTCCACTCAACCGATTTGTATTTGCCATCTGCAAGAGAATTAATTCCGCTCCTATCTTCATCCGTCAATATCAATTCTCTTGCTTCCAGGCCGAACGTTTTTTCTATGGAATCAATCATGATATCCTGCATCCTGTTGAAATTTACCGGCCCGTCGAGAAGCTCGTTCAATGAAGTTGTGCGATTTTTTATGCTTGGCGGCGTGTCCCTGATCATTTTATCAATTAATTCATAGTCGAGTGAAAAGGGGATTGATCCGTGCTGGAGGATAATGTCCTTCCTGCGTTTCTGGGCATTACCGCCGATCTTCCTGCCGCCTATCGTAATGTCATAATCTTCCCATGAAGAAAAGCAGAAGTTTGTCCTGCCTTTCAGGCTTCCAAATTTCGGATCCTCCCTCGAGTAGAATGACTCCAGGCCCAGCACGGCGTATGAAGCATGGATGAACCTGCATATTTCGCCGTAACTCTCCCTGAAGCTGGAATGCTTCTCAAGCGAGTTGTCCGACATTACAAGACTGTAGGTTATCTCGTCATCGTGGTAAATTGCGCTTCCGCCGGTGATTCTCCTCACAAACGGAATGCCGGCCGCCTTGCAGCATTCCCCGTCAAGGGCCAAGAGCGGATCCTGGTTATAGCCGATCGATATGCATGAAGGCTCCCAGCCGTATATCCTGAAAACGGGAGTTTTAAGCCTTTCAAAAAGCGTGAGCATGTATTCGTCACAGGCCATGTTGAAAAAAGGGTCGGATTTTCCCGACAATATGATGCGGCAGTATTTATTCATAATATTTCAAAATCTTCTTTCAAATTAATAAAATTCATGATATATATTAACAGAATACGGCCTGTTCGTCTAGTGGTTAGGACGGGTGATTCTCAGTCATCAAACAGGGGTTCGATCCCCCTACGGGCTAATTAAATACGAAGGCCGCCTCAATTAGGCAGAAAATAAAAACACCTGCAATTAATTATTATCCTATCTTTTTGTTTAAGGCATTTATTATTTGTTGGAAAGGTTTAGTTATTGTAGCATAAGTATAATTATTTGTTATAATATTATTTATTTTATGTGTATGAGAATAATTTTTAATTGTAATTTTATATATTTTTATTCCTTCTGAATAAACTGATATACCTGTCGCTTTTAAATTATCATTTAAATTTAGTTTAGAATTATTATTATAACGAGCTATTCTGGGGGTTAGTTCTTTTAATATAATAGCTTCCGAATTTCTGTCACAATTATATTTAGTACATTGTCCAATGTTATTCAGTTTAACTATACCTTTAAATAATATTTTTCTTCCATAAATATCAGAAGACTCACATTCAATTGATTCAGAATTTAAATAATATTCTGTCATTATTAACCTTTTTCAAGTATTGAATCAAATGCTACAGGATCTATGGAAAACATTTCAGATATAGCATCACAAGATAAACCAATTCCTATTTTTTCCATTATTTTATTTATAATAAAAATATCTTTTTTATCAATATTATTATTTAGATTAATAATATATTTATCTTTATTTTTAGAAATTTCATCATTAAACTCTTCTTCAGTTATTGTTTCATTATTTAATTGTTGATACAATTCATAAATATTTATTTTTTTTAGTAAATTTCTTAAAGCTTTTACATAATATTTTTCACTTTCTACTGAAGTGATTATACCTTGAATAAAAGACTGAAATTTTGGCAAATTGTCAACATTTATCTCAAAATTAATTATTTCTTTTGAAAAATCTATTATAGGAATTTCTAAAAATTTGAATAGAGAAAGTTTTTCACTAAGTGTTAAATTATTTACAACTTTCATTTAATTACCTCTTCGAAAAATTCATAATTTTTAACAAAAGAATCATTAGTTATTTTGCTGATATCCAAATAATTAAAATTAAAATTTATAACAAATTTATCTGCATTTGATAGATCACTAACAATATTAATTTGATAGTTTTCTTTTTTTAAAACATGTTTATATTCCATGATTTTAAAATCTTCAATATCATGTTCTTGGTATTTTTTCAGAAATATTGAAAATTTGTTATTAATTTTATCATCATTTTTATCAAAAGTTATAACAATATTAAATCCTAACGCTGAAATGGGGGTGTGACATAATAATTCTAATATTTTTAACAAGACCAAAGTGGTTTTTTTTATGTTTTCAATATTTTTATCTTTTAAGTCAATTCTAAGGTAGTTTTCAGTTGGAAATATTAAAAAACTTCCCAGATCATATCCGATTTCAATTAATTCCAAATTAAATAAAGCATTAATTTTCATTTCTTTATTTTGTAAAATTTTATCTACTAACCATTGTGGTTTAAATATTTTAGGGTTCCAATTACCAGCAACTATAAAATTAATTGATGATAAAGTCATTTATTTTACTCATTTTAATAAAGATAATAAAATTATAAAGTATAACCTTGTATCCATATATAGTACATTTTTTATCAAAATTAAACAAATTTTTAAAAAAAATTATTAATTATAATCAATTTTTTACTCTGATTGAATTTTTTTTATATTTGAAAGGCTTTTAATTAAGCAAAGATAAAAATCACTACTACGGGCTAACTTTTCCCCCACGTAATTGATAATTCACAATAACCTTTATTATCTTCAATCTTTGTTGTGAATTCTGCCTTGACATCCCTGGCGCCCGATATTTCCAGGGCCTTTTTATAAAAACCCAGTATGGAAAATTCGATGAGCCTGTGTTTTTTTTCAAATCCGGTGTATCTGATTACGGCTTTGTTTCCTCTCTTCACTTTAATATCGATTAAAACACCCTTATAGTAAATTTGATTTATTATGGATAATTGATCGAGGATATACCCGGGCGAATCAGGTTTTACGAAAACATCATAAATGCCTTTTAACTGTTTTTCAATAATGGCTTCGGAGCGGCTGATTAATTCTTTTTCATTTCCGCCGGCCGTCAGCTTTAAATCAAGCTCCAGGAAATTCAAAAATCTGTCCAACGGGTACCAGCTGGATATGGATATTTTGCTTTCAAACAGTATTTTTGTTTCTTCATCCAGAGCCTTGAGAATGCTTTGATAAGCCTGTTCTCCGCTCCTCTTTTTTACGGCATCTATCGAATCAATTATGACGGAACCTTTCATTTCAACCATAAGCGAATTCCTTTTTTAATATCTTCTATGAAAAGAATGTTCCCACAATAAGTGGTTTTTATAATTAAAAACTCAGACTTTCATCATATAATCTTCTTTCAATTACGTCATTTGAAACAATAAATATTTTTGATAATTCTGAAATTGCATCAAAATAAGCCATTGCAGGATTGTTTTTTCTTTTTTGAATCAAACCGGAATTATTTTTATATATATTAAAATGTTCTTCAATTAGAGGACATTC
The DNA here is from genome assembly GCA_046703745.1 of Spirochaetota bacterium. Taxonomy (GTDB): domain Bacteria; phylum Spirochaetota; class GWE2-31-10; order GWE2-31-10; family JAFGQB01; genus CAZHHK01. The sequence goes on along the minus strand of JBJKSS010000226.1, from coordinate 3,075 downwards.
CACTATTTAACTTCTTTTTTTAAAATAGTTATCAGTTCTTGAATTTCATCTTTTGACGGTTTGACACTTCCCATAGTCCTGAAAAAAACCGGTAAAGAATCCAATAAGTTTTTATCAGACATTATGTAATCCGGTATAATACCGGAATCAATCATTGCAGAATCCTTCAAATAGGTATAATCTTTTTCCTGTAATTGAAGAATTTCGGCTATTTTTTTCAACTTAATTTCATCTTTTGGCGGAGGAATTAATCCTCTTTCTACTTTACTCCAATTACTTGGATCTTCATTTAATTGTCTGCAAAATTCTCTTAATGTCATTTCCAAATCGATTCTTTTCCCTTTTATATAGTCACCAAACATATATAACTCCTGTGTGGTAATATTTATACCACATGTTGATTTTAATATCAATATTATTTTTTTTCAATAGCAAAATATATAAAATTTTCACGCATTTGCATTATAAATCACCACCCTGTTTTTCCCGCGCTTTTTGGCTTCATAAAGCGCCCTGTCGGCTTTTTTGATGAGGCTCTCGGTTGTGTCGTTTTTTTTGTTGGAAGCCCCGCCGATGCTGACTGTAACATTGATTCCCGTTCTTGCCGGGATGAGTTTTTCTATCCTGTTCCTGATCTTCTCCGCGATGTTCATCGAATTGTCAGAGGACATCTCGGGAATCACCACGACGATTTCCTCGCCGCCGTACCTTGCAACAATGTCGTTTAACCGGGTGTTTTCCGAGATAATCGCCGAAACGGCCGACAGCACGAGGTCGCCCTTCTGGTGGCCGTAAGTATCGTTGATTTTCTTAAAATCGTCGATGTCAATCATGAACAGGGAGATTGAATAATCATACCTGGCGGAGCGTTCGAATTCCTTTTTTAATTCCTCATCGAAATGCCTGCGGTTATAGAGCTTGGTGAGCCTGTCCCGGTTTGCGAGCCTGTCGAGCCTTGCCTTGATGTTGTTCATGATGTGCTTGATATCCAGAAGCTTCTCCCTGACCGCCGAATCATTAATGATTTTCAGGAGTTCTGCCATTCGGCATTCCAGCAAAAGGGTATCGGTAATTGCATTTTCATTCTCCGCATCGCATGAATCGCCGGATTCGTATTCCTTGTAAATGATAAAAAAAGTGCCTATCACAATGTGATCTGTATCAAAAAGTGTGTGCCTGTCCGATTTTTGGCCGTTGACAAACAGGCCGTTCCTGCTGTTCAAATCTTCTATGACGAAATGTCCATCCTCCCAGAATATGCGGGCATGTTCCCTTGAAATGATCTTGCCGGGCAGTTGAATGCTGTTTTTTTTGTCCCTGCCTATAGTGCAGATGCTTCCGGGTTCAAGGGGTATTTTTTGATCCATGTAAAAAAGCGAATATTTCATGCTTGCCATAGTCTAAGGGAAATATTATAACTCTGATTACACAGATTGTCAAATGATTCGCACAGATTAAGAATGCTAATTATTGGATAATAGAATAGTTAGCCACTTTATTAATTAAATGCTCCCCGACAATCTCATTGATTATGGGTATAAATGATTGGCAGAAAGTTTGTCAAGGAAATAAAATTATTAATACTGCCAGGGGAATTATATTAATCGTTTTTTTTAACCGGCCTGGCTATGTATTTTTCATCGACATCGAGCATTTTATCATTGTAAATCGACCAGATTAAAACGGCCAATCCCAGTATCCAGCATGCCAGGCATATTATCTGTCCCGAGGTCAGGGCAGGGAAGGCGCTGAACCTGTTTACATCCGCCCGTAAGAATTCCACAAGGAACCTCACTGTTGTATATCCCATGACGTACCAGATGAACCTGCGTCTGGTGATCCATTCATTGTTGCCTGTCAGTATCATGAAAACGAACAAAATGAGGTTGCCTGCCATTTCATAAAGCTGTGTCGGGTGTACATGTGTGCCGGGCTGTATTCCCGTGTAGATATATGCTACGCTGTGCGGATCGAAGACCACGCCCCACGGCAAATTTGTGGGAATGCCGCCTGCGTCCCCGTTTAAAAAACAGCCGAACCTTCCGATTATGTGGCCGAGGACTATTACGGGAATGAAAATGCGCATGTGGTACAGGAAACTTAATTTTTTTATCCTTGCATAGATAAAGCCCGCCGAAAGCCCGCCGAGGATCGCTCCTGTTATGGTTGTGCCGCCTTCCTTTATGTTGAAAAAAATAAGGGGGTTGTGGAAAAATGTATCGGGATACCAGAATACAAATGAAAAGAGCCTTCCGCAGATCAGCGCTGCAAGCAGCCCGTAAAAGGACGCTTCGTACATCCTGTCAAGATCGATATTCTCCATCTTTGCCAGTATCGTGAAATATATGAATGAAGCAAGGATCGCTGTAAAAAAATATACGCCCTCGTAATTATTCTGCGTAAAAAAAAGGAACCTGTGTATAGGCAGCATAAGATTGTTTCTCCTTGGGTATTTTCAATTTATTATCATAATAATCATGGCAAATCAATATAAAAAAATTTCTATTTTTTTATAAGTATTTTTTGAAATTGCATCGTATAATGGTTATCAAACCGTACAAGCGAGGTTTTTATGAAAAATAATCGATTTTTTGCAGTAACAGGATTTTTGATCTTATTATCAGCCGGATTTGTCATATCGTCAAATGACGGCAAAGGAGATAAAAATATAATGAAAAATTATGAAGAGCTTAGGAACATTGTGCAGGATAATGAAAACAGGGGGCTGACCAAATCCGCCCTTGACGAGACGAGGTTGATATACAAGCAGGCAAGAGAGGACAAGAATGCAAATCAGCTTGTAAAATCTCTGATCTACACAATGAAGTACAGGAACATTCTCGAGGAGAATGCATTCGAGAATATCATAAAGGAAACTGAAAATGATCTCGGCAATTACAAGGCTCCCCTGAAAAATCTGCTCTCATCGGTGCTTGCCGATGTTTACTGGAACTATTACCAGCAAAACAGTTATAAATTTTACAACCGGACCAAAACCGAGGGCACGAAAAATGAAGAAGTCGCCACATGGGATTTGACAAGGCTCGTAAAAAGGGTAGGCGACCTGTATATAAT
>JBJKSS010000225.1:0-7942 GCA_046703745.1 Spirochaetota bacterium | reverse complement strand
AATATGTACTGATGGGGGCAATCAGTGTTTCAACCATTGCATTCGGCACATGGACGGCAATGTTAAATACGAAGCAGGACATTCATCATTTTTTTGACAAAATGACATCACCCTATGTCCTTACTCCGGTACTTGTATTGTCATTATGTCTTCTGATAATTTCGTCAGTCATATCAATAATAAAGAAAAAAAATTTCGGCATAATCGCAGTATTGGGCGGGTTTATACTCATTATTTTAACAAGCTTTAACGATATGTCGGCCCTTGCTGTCAACAGAATTCCGTTTTGCTGGACGCTGCCATACGGCTATCTTGCTTTTGTGCTTTCAATATTTTTTACCCTTTCGGTTGAAGAATCAAAACTGTATTCCCAGACCATAAGCAATTTCAGGGTGATCAATGAAAAGAACAGCGCGTTAAGCAGATTGATGCAAAACATAAAAACCGTATCCGACAACATGATCCAGTCAAGTAATAAACTGGAGATTACGATAAATAAAACAATCCAGTTCATAAACGAATACCACAATAACAACAAGACAATAATGGACAATATCCTGCATCAATTTGGCAACATTGATTTGACAATTAATCAAATTAAAAACCGTATAGCCGAGTACAATGAAAAAATTCTTAATGCATTGAGCAGCCAGCAGAATGAAGTCAGGGCCGTGAATAATTCCATTGAAAACATGAACAATCATATCGAGGCAACCGCCATGTCCGTCAATGCAACAAACAAATTGACAGAAGAGTTTTCAAAGATGGCAAATGAAGGATCAATCATCATTTATGAATCCAAGGAATCCATAGATAAAATAGCGGCCAACTCCAAATTTTTGAATGAAATACTGAATTCGATCCAGGAAATAACGGATAAAACAAATGTCCTTTCCATCAATGCTGCAATTGAGGCGGCAAACCGGGGCGATACGGGCAAAGGGTTTTCGGTAATCGCAGCAGAAATCCGCAAGCTTGCCAACCAATCCAAGCAGCGTCTGGTCACAAGCTTTGACAATATCAGCAGCATGAATGAGCTTATTACGCACAGCGCTTCAAAATCGGATTCCGTGGCAAAGCTTCTTCTGGATATTATTGAAGAGTGCCAGAAAATTGCGAACAATATCGGTGCGATCACGGACCTGATGAATGAACAGAAAAATCAGTCCAACAACATTGTCAAATCAATGGAATGCCTGGTTGAGGATACGAACATGATCAATAATCTTTCGGGTGAAGAAAAGTATGAAAATGAAAAAACAGCGGGTATTCTTGAGAATTTAAAAAATTCATTCAAATCAATTACCGATTTACTGGAAAATCAGAAGGAAAAAGAAAAAGATTTACAGGAGTCCTTAATTAGTATAAAAGATGTTTTAATTGAAAACCTTAAAAATATTGGGATTCTAAATCACAGCCTGAAAGAAAATTAGTAATTTGTTACTTAAATATAATTAAGGATCCAGCGATGCTTTTTTTAATTTTGATAATAACTGTTTCTATGTCAATATCTTTTTTTTGCTCCCTCTTCGAAGCATGTCTTTTAAGCATATCTGTGACCGATATAGCAAGGATTGCCGATAAAAAACCCCTGATGGCAAAAATCTGGACGGATTTTAAAAAAAATATCGATAAGCCCATTGCCGTCATTCTGATCATTAATACCTTCGCACATACAATCGGCGCCACTCTTTCCGGGTCACAGTTTAATGAAGTGTTAGGTGATAAATTTGTTACAATATTTTCAATCATTTATTCATTCATCATGATACAATGGGCCGAGATACTTCCCAAAACACTCGGGATAAATTATAATATAAAACTGGCTACTCTTTCAGGCCTGCCCTTGAAAGTATTGATCGTTTTATTTTCTCCCCTGGTTTATCTGACCCATTTCATAAACAAACCGTTCAGCAGCAAAAAAGACGGCGGCTCTACAAGCGATGTTCTCAGGGATATTTCGATCCTGTCTCATTTTGCGGAACAAAACAAGGAAATCACGAAAGATCAGGAAATGATTCTTTCACAAACATTGAGGCTGAAAAAACTTCTGGTCAAAGACATCATGGTTGAAAAAAGTGAAATAAAATATCTCTCAACTTCCATGTCAATGGCGGATGCTCTCATAGAGGCCCATATTCATCATCATACTCGCCTGCCGCTTGTGAATAATAACGACACGAACGACATAATCGGCTATATCAATTTTAAGGATATTGTAACTGCCCTGCAGATAAATCCCGGCGATCCTTCCCTTAACGGGATTTGCAGGCCGATCATTACGCTTTATGAAGATGAAAATCTTTCGGTTTCTCTCAACAAGCTTACGGTAAGCTATCAGCATATTGCCATCGTTAAACACCGGAATAACCAGGTCACCGGCCTCGTTACACTTGAAGACATGCTTGAATCAATTATTGGAGAGCTGAATGACGAATATGACATACTTCCTGTTCATACACATAAAATAGCAGATAACAGATTTCTGGTCGGAGGCGGCATAAGTTTGAGAAAGCTGAAAAATTTGTACGGCATTAATCTTCCCGATCTGGATATCAGCATAAATGACTGGCTGATAGAATTATTCGGCAGGATCCCGAAGGCAGACGAAAAGAAAAATTTTGAAGGTAACTGTTTTGTAATAAGGAAGATAAGAAGGTCAAGCATCCATGAGTTGATCATAGAAACAAACAAGGATAACAAATCATGTTAAGCCGTGCGGTATATTATTTGATGTAAATTTTCAGATTTTGCTTTACAATGCCTGATAAAATAATTTATTCTTGCCATCATGGCTAAAACAAAAGAAAACAGATTTTTCGGAGTTTTTAAAGACACCTTCCTGATACTTAAAAAAACCTATTTAATGTTCCTTGAAAATCAGGGTTTTGTTATTTCAAGCGGACTTGCGTTAAAAACGATTTTCGCCCTGCTGCCGGCATTGATAATTATCACTTCCATTTTAAAGACGTTCCACTCTTTTGCCGGGCTTCAGGACAGCTTCATGGATCTTTTAAAGAGATTCATAGTTCCCAGCTCCTATGATATAGTAGTGTCATGGATCAATGAAATTTTAAACCAGTCAAGACCTTTGGGCATCATAAGTTTTTTTGTTTTTATTTATCTTTCCATAGACCTTTTGATTACACTCGACAAACAGGTCGACAGGATATGGATGTTAAATTCTTCGAGGCGAAGCTTCATTCAAAAGGTACTGAAATACTGGGCGCTCTTGTCAGCCACCCCGATTTTGCTCGGATCATATTTTTATTATTCCGGACTGATCCGTACAGTTTTGAAGCCGCTTGCTGCAATTGCATTCATGAATGAATTCATTTATTCAAGCCTGACATTCGTGGTACTCACCGCTTTTTTCTTTTTTGCCTATTTCATTATTCCGAATTCAAAGGTTAATATATTCAAGGCCCTGATTGTATCTTCGGTCATTGCAATGGCATGGATAATATTAAGATTTCTCTTTATTTATTATACAATGATGGCAATAAGCCGGCTGAGCATTCTATACGGGTCAGTTGCTGTTTTGGTCATATTTATTTTCTGGACAACTTTAAATTGGAACGTGCTCCTGTTTGGTATTGAGTTTTTATGCGTCTGGCAGAACAGGCTCTATAAAAGCGATGAATCGGAATTCCAGGAATTGTTCCTGTTTGATGTGGCTTTTATTTCATTTATTTTAGAAGAATTAAACAGGGATTTCAAAAGCAGCGGTGACGGCCTGTCCATACTTGATTTTACTAAGAGATACATGATTAATTACGGTGAGGTGAGGAAAATATTCGGCATTCTTGAGAATGAAGGGTATATCCTGTGTGATAAAAAAGATGAAGAAAAATTCTACCTGCGTAAGAGCATCAACAAGATAAAATTGTCGGAAATAGAATCACTTGTATTCAACAAATTATTGCTTTTAAATGCCAGAAATATTCCGCGCTTGAGAAAAATTTGCATGAAATTGAACCATTATTACTTTAAACATAAAAATGAATCAGTTGTAACCCTGTCGCAAATAATTTCATAGCAAGGACACCGGTAAAATTTCATTTGAAATCGAGCAGGATGTCAAGTTTTTTGGCAAACAGCCGAAATTTTTTATGAAAGAATTAAAAATAGAATTATAATTATTAATAAAGAATAAAGTTTTAAGCATCAAAGTCAAAAAAAGATTGATAAATTTTTAAAAAAAATATAAAATTTAGAGGATACTTTTTATAAAAAATATTTATATCTAATTAAAATGTATGATAAAAGGCAGTTAAATGGTTGGTTCCAATAGCAATCTCAATTTAAGGGATTGGCAAAGTTATTATATCAAACTCGACCCTTCTTACGGCAACCTGATCGCCAGTATTCTGCAGTCGCTTTATAAAAACAAATACTCGACCATCAATTCTCTCATCAATACAATTAAAAGGAAACAGTCGAAAATTGTAACTGAAGAGGGCACGATCGATCTTCTGTTGAAATTCAGCGAAGTGATCGTGCTTACTCCGAGATTTCAGGTCATCAATACCGAAGCCGAAAGCGGCAATAAAATAATACGTACCCTGTCCATAAGCTGTGATTTTGTAATAACATTGAATTTCAATAATATAAAAGGATTCGGCAGGGATTATATAACCAGCGTTGATGAGATTCTTCTTAAAGTTAATGCCGCTAACAGGAAAATTTTGATCAAATACCTTCTGAAGCAGATTATTCACGGGAATTATTTTGTCTCTATGGATTTTCTGGAAAAAGAAATTTTCGAGGCAAAAATTCCCTATACCGAATATACAGTGAACTATATTTTCGACAGGTTCCATGTCAAAGAGTACAATACGATGTTTTCATTGGTAACAGCCAATAATTATGACGATAACAATGCCCTGCTTACAAACATCAAGGTTTTGAGCATCCCGTTTACTCCGTATCATGCCGACACATATCTCACCAGGGATCTTCAGAATATTTATCGCCTGAAATATAATATCGGCAAATCCGAGCTGAACACAAAACTGATTTATCTGAATGCGGAATATTTTGTTAATGAAAGCAGGACCGTCTATGACATGCTTGTGCTTGGTATTTATACCAATTTCCTGCCTAACAGGACAGACAGAAACTGTGAGGAAGATTTTCATTTCAAAATGGATGACATGAAAAATGATGAACCCTGCAAGCCGGATTCCGAAACAGGCGAAGACAAAATGGAATTCGTCGATAAATTCGAAAGGAAAAATACAATACTCAAAATTTTAAGAACCGACAAGATACCACGCCATGAAGTTGATTTTCTGGATACCCTTGATTATGAAAAACTGCACATCAAGAATGCGTTTGTGACGATTTTAAATTATCTTGCAAATCCTTTCCTGTCAAAGGTGATAGATACGGCCCAGATGAGGTTCCTTAAACAATATATTATTACCAATTACGGCACGAATATAAAGGAAAATGTCGATGATGAGACAAGGGCCCTGATAGAAAAGAAATTCGGAGATTTTATCCATTCTCAAAAATGTTTTTTTATAGAATTTTACAATACGGTAATCGATGATATTTGCGAATCAACCGGTGAAAAAAAATACCTTGTAGATATGATCGTGAGAACCTCCAGCCTTTTCAGGAATTTTTGTTTTATCAGGTATCTTGCGAAACCCAAAAAGTCTTCGTTTGAAAATTTCCGCATGTTTTTAAAAACGATTGGCAGTGATTTTTTCGGTTTTTTCAATGACGGCGCCGAAACCGATATGGTAGTAATACCTTATGTCAAATTCAAGGAATTTCTTGTCTATCTTGCCACGGCAGAAATTAATTCTTCATGGCAAAAACTGAAGGATCTCTGTGAAGATTTGCTGAAGTCAGTTAATTCGCTTGTGTTTTCCGCTTCATTGAGCGGCGCCGAGGCACGGATGGTGATAATTGACAACAATGATTTTAACATAACCGTAAAGGACAGGAACAATACAAAAAATTTTCAGATCAAAACCTTTGAAGACATAGAGTTCATATTCCAGGAAAAGGAGCAGGAAAAATTCAAGGCTCTCGTGAAGATGCTTTTTAACCTGCACCAGAAAACAGGGTTTGGTTTTGACAACAAAAAGGATTTCAATAAAATCCTCGAGCTTTACAATTCGAGGTGCGGTGAATACAACCTTAACAAACTCAAGCTGGATCAATACGAAGAGATGACATCCGGTTCCAGGGGGCTGATTGCATTCCTCAAGAAACTCATATTCTGGATACCAATGGCGCTCAGCAACCGCAACCTTTACAAGGTGATGAAAAAGAACGATGAAATGGAAAAAAAGGTCAGGTATTATTATTCCCAGGCCGGGGATCAAAGGAAAACAACGGTTTTTGCGTCGGGCAATACCGAACTCGGTAAAATGAAAGATAAAATCATGGATTTTGTCGGCGAGAATGAAGACAGGGAGCTTCAGGTTTTAAGGAACCATTTGAAAGAAAACAGGAACAAACCCGGGCAGGAGCAGCCTAAAAAAACAGAACGCAGGGACGAAACTCCGAAAATTACCCTGCCCCAGCTTGATGACGATGAAGAAAAACTTTTCGAATTCATCAATAAATACCTGAAGGAAGACAAGGATATCCTGTTCACCCGAAGTTCAAACCGTGATGAAGAAATCATAGTGCTTTATGCAAAAAACGGGAAGTCATTACTGTCAATAAACGGCACTGGCGGGGATTTGAATACCCTTGATGAGCATTCGACAAGGTATTACAATATTAAAAATCTCATTGCAAAACGTTACATAAGCCAGAAGGAACTGGTCAGAACAACCGAAGACAGCAAAAAAATTTGTTATTTAACCTTTGCCAGGCAGTACTATCAGTACATCAATAAATACAGATAAAAGGGGTTTCATGTCGACAATTGCCGCAATTTTAACTGATTTTGGAAACGATGACAATTATGCCGGTATATTAAAGGGTGTTTTACTGGGAATGAACAAAAAAATCATCCCTGTTGATCTTTGTAATGATATCGATGCCTGTAATGTCACTTCCGCATCTTTCCTGCTTTATTCCGGATTTGATTATTTTCCCAAAGGTACAGTATTCCTCGTGGTTGTTGATCCGGGTGTGGGAAGTGAGCGGAATGAAATTTGCGGGATCATCGACGGCAAATATATAATATGCCCCGATAACGGCATAGTCACCCTTCTCGTGAGAATGAATAGTGCCGGAGATTTTTATAAAATAAACAGGGATGAAATCTTTAAATATACCAAATGTACAGCAGGTTCAACGTTTCATGGAAGGGACATTTTTGCCCCCGCATGCGGAATAATCTCCAAAAGCAGATTTAAAAAAATTTGCGCGGAGAAAATAGAGCCTGTGCTGACAAAAGATTTTGATGTAATTTCAAAAAGCGGCAAGATTACAGGAAGGGTAGTGCACATCGACCATTACGGCAACTGCATTACCTCGATACACAGGGATGATGCGAAAAGTTTACGTTCGTCAAATTCAGTTAAGATCAACATGACAAAAATTACGGGCATAAGCGGATATTTCCGGGAAGCAGGGAAGGGTAGGGCACTCGCTTACTGGGGCAGCTCGGGTTTTCTGGAAATAGCGGTCAACGAAAGTAATGCCTCAAGAATTTTAAAAATCAGGCAGCATGATAGTGTTGAATTATCCTGACGGTTAATACATGTCTTAAAGGCAACAATCACGACCCGCCGGGCTGTTTTGGAAGCCATTTTTACAAAAAAAATAAAAAAATAAAATTTTTTTAAAAAAAAACGATAGATTTTTCGATCTCGAGCGATATATATATAGAAATAAATTTAAAAGAATACGGTAAATGAGTCAAGATAGGATTTTAAGTATTTTTTGTTAAAAGGCATAAATTGGAATGGTTTTTGGGCATAGTTCGACTATAGAACTGAAATGTGATGAAAAAAAACAGAGATAA
>JBJKSS010000224.1:0-3615 GCA_046703745.1 Spirochaetota bacterium | reverse complement strand
TTAATAAGTCTGCCCAGGGTTTCATTGCCTACCGGCACTTTTATATAATCGCCGGTATTTTCGACTTCCAGTCCCCTCACCAAACCTTCTGTCGGCGATATTGCTATCGATCTTACAACGCCGTCTCCCAGGTGTCCCATAACTTCAAGGGTGATGTTATTGACTTTGAGCGCATGATATATTTGGGGAATATTTTCAAGATCAAACTGTACGTCAACTACAGGACCTATAACCTGTACGATTTTTCCGTTATTCATTATTAGGTTCCTCTTATTCATTAAAATTTTTGCCGTAATTATTAACGGCCTTATTTAGTTTCAAGGGCTTCTGTTGTGCTGACAATTTCAGAAAGCTCCTTGGTAATTATTGATTGTCGGTTTTTGTTCCTTATGGATATCAGGCTGTCAATCATGTCCCTGGCATTTTTTGTTGATCTTTCCATCATCATCATTCTTGCAGCCTGTTCGCTTGCAATTGATTCAAGAAAACCGAGCCAGACTTCGGATTTTATATGCCTTGGTATCAATAATTCAAGTATTTCTTCCGGCTGAGGCTCATAAATATACGGGTCGCTGAGATTTTTTTCTGTTATTTCCACCGGAAGAAGTTTTTTTACTATCGGCGTATGCTGGGTCATTGATGTGAATTCCGTATAAATTATGTATACTTCTTTCATCTTTTTTGATTTGAAAAGATCCATTGCAATGTTACCAATTTCATAAATTTCGCTCATCTGGCAGTTTACAGGAATATTTATGCGGCGCAAAAGGACATTGAAATTTCTTTTGTCAAAGAAATTAATGCATTTTTTACCGGAAAGCACCAGGTTTATATTTTGAGGATTTTTGTCTTTTATAAAATCCTGTGTGGTGTTTATAATATTTGTGTTAAATCCGCCGCATAACCCTTTGTCAGGCGAGATGACAATTATGACTATATCTTCGCTGTCATTTGTTTTAAAATAATCATTATTTTTATAGTTTGAAAATTTGTTAAGAAGGTCTCTCTGCGTATTGACAAAAGTCCGCAGATTAAGCGCCCTGTTTCTTGCCTTTAAAAGCCTTGCCGCTGCGATTTTCTGAATAGCATCTGTTACATGCTCAATATTCTGGATCGTATTGATTCTACGCTTGATTTCCTGGAGATTGCTCATTTAAACGCCTTTTTGGATGTTTCGATAAATTCGTTCAATTCCTTTGACAGCTCTTCGTCTATTTCCCTGGATTTTAAAGCTTCACCGAGATGGGAATAGCTTTCGTCCATTTTTCTGAAAAGATGTTCCTCGAACTGTTTGATTTTATCTGTGGGTATATCATTTAAAAATCCGTTGACAGCGGTATAAATTATTACAAGCTGTTTTTCAAGGGGAAGGGGAACGCCTTCATCCTGTTTTAAAACTTCCGCCATTTTTTCGCCCCGCAAGAGCTGCTTCTGGCTCGAAGAATCAAGCTCCGCCCCGAACTGTGCGAATGTTAAAAGTTCCCTGTATTGTGCAAGATCAAGTCTCAACCTTCCGGCTATGGACCTCATGTTTTTCTTTTGAGCCGCTCCTCCTACCCTGGATACCGATAAACCGACGTTTACTGCCGGCCTGATGCCGCTGTAAAACAGGTTGGTTTCGAGATATATCTGCCCATCCGTTATTGAAATAACGTTTGTCGGTATATATGCCGATATGTCACCGGCCTGGGTTTCAATTATCGGGAGCGCGGTCATCGAGCCCCCGCCGTTTTTATCGCTCAACTTTACGGCTCTTTCGAGAAGCCTTGAATGAAGGTAGAAAACGTCTCCGGGGAAAGCTTCCCTGCCCGGCGGCCTTCTTAACAAAAGCGACAATTGTCTGTAGCTTATTGCGTGTTTTGAAAGATCATCGTATGCGATCAAAACATCTTTGCCCTGCCACATGAATTCTTCAGCCATGGCACATCCGGAATATGGCGCTATGTACTGTAATGGTGCAGAATCATTGGATGTCGCAGATACGACTATTGTATATGCCATAGCCCCGCTGCTTTGCAGTTTTTCAACTATCTTTGCAATTTTTGACTGTTTCTGGCCAATGGCAACGTATACGCAGATAACATTTTCTGTTTTCTGGTTGATGATCGCATCTATTGCAATGGCTGTCTTGCCTATCTGCCTGTCGCCGATAATCAATTCTCTCTGGCCCCTGCCGATGGGAATCATTGCATCGATCGCCTTTAATCCTGTTTGTAACGGCACCTTAACGGGCTGCCTGTCGATAACACCGGGTGCAACGACTTCTATCGGTCTGAATGAAGTCGCCTTGATCTCTTCACCGCCGTCCAGTGGCTGCCCGAGCGGATTTACTACCCTTCCGATTAATTCCTTGCCTACGGGCACCTGGAAAACCTTGTTGGTACGTTTAACCTCATCGCCTTCCTTGATTTCAAATTCGTTGCCGAAGATAACGACACCGACTGATTCTTTTTCAAGATTGAAAACAAGACCAAAAATTCCGTTTTTAAATTCGACCAGTTCACCAAGCATGGCTTTTTCAAGGCCATAAATTTTTGCAATGCCGTCGCTCGTTTGAATAACATAGCCGACTTCATCGATCTGGAGTTTGGATTCGTAAGTATCAAGCTGTTTTTTAATTACACTAATTATTTCATCTGTTTTCACTTGCGCTTAATCCTCTCTTTTAATTTTAATAATTCATTGTTTATAGTATTGTCAATGACAAGATTGCCGATTTTAATGTAGACACCGCCTATTATGCTTTCATCAATAGTAACATTCATGTTGATCTTATCTCCTGTATAGGATTCTATGGCCTTTTTGATTTTTTCTTCTGTATTTTTATCGATGTCAAATGGAATTTTCAGGTCCGCATCAAACTGTTTGGTTTCGATTTTCGTTAACAACGTCAGCTGATTGATAATATCCGGCAAAGACTTTAATCTTTTAAATCTTATAAGAATTCTTAAAAGATTTAACAATAAAACATTCTTCGTAAGTTTATCAAGTAATTTGACCTTGTTGTCAAAATGGATCGAAGGATGATTGAAAAACAGCAGTAATTCTGTTTCAGAACTGAAAATATCATAGATATTATCGAGTTCTTCCTTGATCTTCAGCAAATTATCCAATCCCTCTTTTTTGGCTGATTTGAACAATGCTATGGCCAATGAATAAGTTAGGTTATCATTCATTTTTTCAACCTGTCCGCAAATTCATTCAGTAATTTTTGCTGTATTTTTTTGTCAACGCTTTCCTTTAAAACCTTTTCAGCCATTAAAACCGCCAGATCCACGACCTCATTTTCAAGCTCATATTTAGTCTTGAGTCTTTCCTTTTCTATGTCGGATTTGGCATTTTCAATTATCTTTTTGGCTTCCAGCTGGGCTTCCTTGATGATTTCATCCTTGTCTTTCCTGCCTTCTGCAACTGCATTCTTCAGGATATCCTTGGCTTCGCCGTCAATCTGGGTAATGCGGTTTTTATAATCCTGTTCGAGTTTTGTTGCGTTTTCCCTGCTTTCCTTTGCCTTGGTAATATTATCATCAATTGTTTGTTTCCTTTCGCGCATGAATTTTGTCAAGGGGCCCCATGCGATTTTCCACAAAATAAAAACAAAAATTCCGAATGAAA
>JBJKSS010000223.1:0-8512 GCA_046703745.1 Spirochaetota bacterium | reverse complement strand
CATCAATATCTCCTGCAGCTCCGGCCAGGTGATTTGCACCGAATAATGTTATATTTTATTAAATTAAGCAGTTGAAAACAAGAAATTTAGGGCAGTCTGTTTTTTTTAAAAAATTATTCAATTTTTGTAACTAAACAGCCGGATATTATTTGATTTATCCAGCACTCAACGCGGATTGCTTTACTTCGTTCGTCACGATAGTCCGTAGTCATCGCGAGTATTCCGAAGCGATCCGCGTTGAGCCTATAGTTAATAAAAAAAACCGCAAGGAGAAAGACTCAAGCGGTTTTTTAATGAAACAATTGACTAATTTATCAATCCCCTGCCAAGGCCCCTGACGAGCTGTTTTTGAAGGAGCGCAAAAACAATTATTAAAGGCAGGGTTATCAAAAGACATGTTGCAAAATATTCCGAATAACTTGAAAATGTAACACCGTTAAACAAGCCTATCGCCATCGTCCTTTTTTCCGGGCCCGTCAGCGTGAATGCAAACAGTATTTCGTTCCATGACATTACGAATGAATATATGGCAACCGAAATTATGCCGGGCAGCGCAGTCGGGATTATGATCCTCGTGATCGCCTGAAGCCGGCTGCATCCGTCGATTTGGGCCTGCTCATCCAGGTATTTCGGGATATTCGAAAAATAATTCTTCAGCATGAGAATGCAGAACGGCAATGCAAACGAACAGTAGGTTATGATGAGTCCGTGGTACGTGTTGCGCATCGGAATGCCGGTGAATCTTTTTATCATCAGGAATATCACGAAATACGGGACAACGAATGCAATGCTTGGAAACATCTGCGTTGCGTAAACGGTAAGTTCGAATCTCTTTTTCCACCTGAAGTTTATCCTTGAGAGCGCATAGGCTACGAGAACACTGATCGCTATCGAAAGCAGGGTTGTGCCGCCTGACACTATGAGACTGTTGAAAAAATATAACCTTGTCTTGTCGTTCCTGAATACGTCCCTGTAACCGTTGATTGTGAAATTTCTGTATCGCTGCCTGTAATCATCCTTCTTGTCGATCGTGTAGTAGTACTGCACCGGCAGTTTTTTGAAAGAATTGTCGATTATCACGAGATACGGCGCCAAAATGGATGAAGCGATAACAATTGCGATAAGATATTTAAGTATGTTTTTTGAAATATGCATCATTATTTTATTCATTGACTGTCCCCTTTTTTTTCATTATAAGGAATGAAGTAAAAATCAGTATTATGACCATTAATACAATTGACACTGCGGATCCCAGGCCGAAATTGACGTTGCCTGTCAAAATATTTGAAATGAATATCGACGGGATTATCGTATCGTTGATAACCGCTGCCCCGCCGTTGAACATAACGGCAAAATTGTTGTAGCTCTGTATCATCCAGATCACTTCGATCAGCAGAAGGGTGGCGCTTACAGGCAGCAGAAGCGGGAAAGTTATTTTAAAAAATTTCTGCACAGCATTCGCCCCGTCGATGCTGGCCGCTTCGTACAGCTCGGGATGGATGCCCTGCAGGCCCGCATACAGGATGAATGCCATGAACGGCCATGTCTTCCATATCGTTGCGATTATTACAGGAATGAACTGCATCTGCCCGACGAGCCAGATTATCGGCTGTTTGATTATGCCCAGTTTGTATAAGATACAGTTAATAATGCCGTAATCCGTCTGGAACATGAATGCCCAGACACTGTAAATTACCGAGTCCATGCTGAAATATGGAAGGAGTATCAACGCTATGAGGATGCCCTTGCCGACGAATTTCCTGTTTAAAAAGGTGCTGACCCCGAGCGCTATGGCATAACTGAATGATATGACTATAACGGAAAAAACGCATATATTCCTCAATGATTTCAGAAAGGTCCTGCCTATGTCGAGCCTGTTTGAGAATAATTCAATGTAATTGTGAAACCATGAAAACGGCGCACCTGTGAATTTTGACAGGTTGAAGATGTCAAGTTTTAACAGGCTTATGTACGAAGCCATCAATATCGGGATGAGGAAAACGAATATGAGCAGTATTATGGCTGGAAATATGAAGTATAATGCCAGCCTGCCGTTTTTTTTCTCATTAATTTTTGACAAATCAGTCTCCTTTTTGTTGTTTTAATAACTCAAGCCGTAGCCGTAAGGATACAGCGGATCGTAATTTTTATCGCCGTAATTGACCGGAAGCTGCCCGATTGTCCTTGGCCATGAGAATGAGAGCCTGCCGGTCGGATCATAGCCGCCGAAGAGCACGTCGCTCACGCCTTCGCCTTCGGTACCGGGTGTCCATGCCACTGCCAGTGCGTTGAAATACCTCAGGTAATCGGTCAGCACCAGCGGTCTTCCGGTTATCAGTACGACGACAATGGGAATATTCAAATTCCTGATTTCCTTTATAACATCCAGATCCCTGTAATCGAGGGACAGATCGTTCCTGTCGCCCTGGCCTTCGGCATAATTTGTTTCCTCTCCAAAAACCGCTATTATCACATCAGCGCCCTTTGCGCCTTTGCCGTCGATGCTGTATGTCACTTTTGTATTTTTTGAGACCGCCTGTTTTATGCCTTCGAGTATTGTTGTGCCAGACCTGTATGATTTTTTCTCACCCTGCCAGCTTAATGTCCAGCCTCCGCACTGGTAGCCGATGTTATCTGCGCTTTTACCGCATACATGAATCCTTTTCAGATTTTTTTTAAGCGGCAGTATCCTGTTGTCATTCTTGAGAAGCACAACGGACTCTCTAACGCATTGCCTTGCGACTTCCCTGTGAGCCTTGCTGTTTTCCAGTTCTGTAAATCCCCTGTCAAAATAGGGATCTTCAAACAGGCCCATTTTAAACTTTATAGTCAGTATCCTTCGTACAGCATCGTCAATCCTCGATGCCGGTATCTTGTTTTCCTTTACGGCCTGTACGAAAGTATCGAAAATTTTCGGATAATCCATGCCGATCATCATCATGTCGAGCCCGGCATTGAATGAAGCGGCAATACTGTCTATCGATGTCATTTTCAAAAGCTGCACGGCGTTGAAATCGCTTATTAAAAAGCCTTTGAATCCAAGATCGTTTTTTAAAAGGCCCGTAAGGAGGCTTTTGTTCTGATGCATGGGAATGCCGTTTACGCTTGAATACGACGGCATGATGGTGCCCACATTCGCCCTGATTGCCCCAATGTAGCCCTGGAGATGGATTCTTTCCAAATCAGCCAGGTCAAGTTTTACATCGCCCCTGTCAACACCTCCGGCTGTGCCGCCGTCTCCCAGAAAATGTTTGGCTGTTGAAAGCACAAACGGCCTCTCTGTAAAATTGTTACCTTCCAGTCCCCTGACATAGGCTTCTGCCATTTTTTTTACAAGTTCGGGGTTTTCACTGAAACTTTCGTAGGTTCTTCCCCATCTTTCGTCGAGTGCCACGGCAACGCATGGTGCAAAGGTCCAGTTTATACCGCAGCCCGCAACCTCGGCAGCTATGACCCTTCCGGCTTTTTCAACCAGTGCAGGATCATTGGTGCAGCCCATGGCTATGTTATGGGGAAACACGACGGTTTTGTCGACTAGCGCGTTGCCGTGGATGGCATCGATCGCATAGAGGATCGGTATCTTCAACCTTGTATTCAACGCCTTGTTTTGGTATGTTGTCAGGAGGTTCACCCAGGTCTTCGGATTATTGCCGATTTCCGGAACCGAATTTGCATCATTCAACAAAGCTCCGAAGCCGTATTTTGCTATTTCATCGAAATTGATCAAACTGTCAACGTTTACCTGGAGCATCTGGCCGACTTTTTCCTCGACAGTCATCTTTGATAAAAGGTCATCAACCCGTTTTTCAATTGGGTAATCAGGGTTCCTGAAAATGCTTCCTGCGAATTCATCCCTGATCGGCATCTGCACTCTTACCGCCTGCCTTGCGCATGAGAATAAAACCATGCCCGCCAAGAATATACATATCAATCTTTTCATATAATTGTTACCTCCGGCTTCAGATAAAAAATGAATATATGTGATTTCATTTTTCAAGTAAAGTTATAATAATTGATTGCAGTTATAAAATATGTTGCCAATTTCGATCATTCTTCCAAAAAATCATCCATGAACGCTACAATAGTATTAATAATTCATGTTTTTAAAGTGCGGTTCCTATAAATTTTGATGGGGCCGGCTTTATTGGAAGATTATTATTAATCCCCATACAAACGTTTGCGCAAACGTTTGTATGGGGATTAATAATGTTTTTAAAAGAAAAAATCAACAGAAATTTTGGAAAATTCAATGCTCGAACTTTAGTATCTTTGTGATATTTTCCGGGTTTAAAATATTATCAGCCTGAAGGTTTGGGGTAAACTTTGAGAAATAGTCGATCCAGTAAAAAATATCGAAGTGCCCGATTATATTGTCATCCTTTTCAAGCTCTTTATAACTAAAGGCAGAATCCTCGGCAAATGAGATGAAGTTTTCATAAAGCTGGAAAGGAAAAATGAAAATAATCGATCTGTCCCTGTAAAGCCTGTCAAAAAGGGTGAAAGTTTGGAATATAGAGTCCATCCTGTATGTCATTCTTGCCCTGTAAAGATTATATTCATTATCGACTTCCTCATCAAATTTGGCCATATCGATTTTCATTTTTTTATTCATGGTGATTTCATCTTTGTCAAATTTGAATTCCGGCTCGATCTTTTCGAATTTTGAAAGCAGCGTGCCGTATTTTATTATGTCCTTGCTGAAATGAAGGTTTTTATTATGAAAGAAAAAAAGCTGGAATTTTTCCTTGTCGGCAGTAAAGAGTTCTTTTTCAATATCCTTGATTTCCAGCTCATCCGAGAGATAAAATACTGCGATCCTCAATAATTCCATTTAATCAACCTAAAATGAAGCTAATAAAATTTCGTATAATTCCTCGGCACTGCATGACCTTGGTATATAATTGAACATTTCGAGTTTTCTGGCATCATCGGCTATGTTTATCAAGTCATCCTTGTTTATTTCGAATTCCTCGAGTCTCGTGGGCAGTTGTATCTGGATGATGAGCTTCCTGATTTTTTCTATGGCCTTCATTGCGGCCTCGACTGTGCTCAGGTTGTTAATATCCTCTTTCATCGCCTCGGTAATTTTAACAAGCTTGTCGGGTGCGGCAACGATGTTGAATTCCATAATGTGCGGAAGAAGAACCGAGCTTGCAAGAGATTTGTGTATCCTGTATTTTGAGCTCAACACATAAGATACGGCGGCAGCTATGCCGGTTTCTGCCATGCTCAAACCGAGGCAGGTTAGCAATCCGCCCAGGCCGAGATTTGCCCTAGAGTTAATGTCATCCGGGATCGTTACCGCATTCATCAGGTTGTCGTTAAACAGTTCAATGGCCTTTAAAAAAAGTATGTCCGAGAAAAAATTGGATTTTGTGGAAATATATCCCTCGATCGCATTCGCCATTGCATTGAAAACAGTGGTTGCGGTAAACCTTTTCGGCAGGGTGGTTGTCAGCATCGGATCATAGATAACGTATTTGGTTGTGTCGCTTTTGACCCTGATTATTTCGGAGTTGCGGTTTTTTGCATTAACAAGCCATAATTCATCCCTGAACATGAATGGATTCCTCGGCGTGGAAGGTATTTCGATGTATGGAAGTGCATCGTTTTTCTGAATATCGCCTTCAATGTATGAAGCGATTGTGCCGTGATTGCTGCACAGCATTGCTATGGCCTTTGCTATGGAGAGCGTTCTTATGCCGCCCATGCCGATTACCACATCCACATAGCTCGACCTTGCTAGCTCGGCACCATAATCAACAACACTGCTTGTCGCATTCGGCACCACTTCATCGAATATGAGAACCTGGCAGCCTTTTTTCTGAATTATGTCCACGATCCGGTTTATCGTGCCGGATTCGTGGAGAATTCCCTCGGTGACAAGTATTGCCTTTGTGCCGAATTCGCTTACGATATTGCCTATCCTGTTAACTACATCAACCCCGAATTTTAACCGGGCCGGTACGGCAAAATCAAATGCTACCAATTTTATACCTCCGCAAGGTCAAAAAAAGCTTTTTTATAAAAAAAAACACCCCTCACCCTTTTTATTAAACAGATAAAAATATAATTAATTATAATAGTTAAAAATATTATAATTGCCCTATTTTATCTTTTATATCCAAAAGGTGAGGGGAGTTTTGCTCCGAAAAAATCTATTAAAATTATATAATTTTAATTATATATTCAAAGCCCTCATTATTTTATCGGCTAAAGAATTATTTACTGCATCATTGATATAATCAGGGTTGTTTATTTTTGCCTTGACTTCATTGATCCTGTCGGTCCTGACATCAGGGGTGCTGTTAACTATATCCATTGCCCTGTTTGTTTCAGCCATATTCAATGCTTCTTTCGAAATATTGACCGAATCCTTTGATTCCGATTTATTAATGGGTTCTTTCTTGTTGAGCTTGTTATAATTGTTTATATTATTAATGGGTCCAATTTTATCAATGTCCATAATTTACCTTCCCTTATAATATTATTATCGGTCTAGCATAATATAACTTAATATAATTATATTATTTTTTTCAGTAGTTAGCAACTAAAATAGCAAATTCTCCAAAAATTTTATTTGCTTCCAGGGCGGTTTTAATCTCTTTTGCCGGCCCTGTAATTATCTTTTCGTTAATTTTTGTCAATTCTTTACCTATACAGACCATTTTTTCGGGGAAAATCAGCGAAATATTATCCAACAGCTTTAGAATCCTGTGCGGACTTTCATAGAATACCAGTGTAGCCTCGATTTCCTTTAGTTCTTCAAGCTGTTTCGCCTGACGGCCCTTTTTTATTGACAAAAAACCGCAGAATACAAACCTGTCCGTCCTGAACCCGCTTGAAGCCAGAATGGTCAAGACCGCAGAAGCTCCCGGAATCGCGATCACCTCAAATGCATTCTCCCGGAGAGCTTTGATCAACTTGTAGCCGGGATCGGATATGCATGGTGTGCCGCCGTCCGATACAAGGGCGATTGAATTGCCCTGGTTCAAGAGGTTTATTATGCCATGAATGGAATTATCCTCGTTGTAGCTGTGGTATGAGATGAGACGCTTTTTTATATTATAATGATTTAACAGTTTCAGGGAATGCCTCGTGTCCTCACACGCAATTATATCAACGGATTCCAGTATGTTGAGCGCCCTTAATGTTATGTCATCAAGATTGCCGATCGGCGTTGAGACAACATACAAAGCCGACGGTTTAACTTCATTTTTTTGTTCCATAATGGCTGAAGAATAACAGAAAAAAAAACATTTTAAAATATATAAATTAATTATTAATTTTATTAATGAATAAATTGCTTGCAAATTTATTTCAATATCTTTAAAATTATTGGAAATAATCAAAAAAATGTTTACGGGAAAGGCAATTTATGGGAAAAATAAAAAAATTTTCAGATTTTAAACTCAACAAAGACATGATTCTGCTGAAAAAAAGGATCAAGGATCTCGAATTAACCGAAAATAAATTCAAAAAGATGATTCAGACACTGCCCGATATAATATACGAGCTTGATGACAAGGGAAATTTTGTTTTCATAAGCGATGTCATAAAGCTCCTGGGCTACGAACCCAGGGAGCTCATCGGCAAACATTTCAAGGAAATACTTCATCCCGGGGATTACGAGGAAGCCAGCCGTCACAAAGTGCTTCCCAAATTTATGGGCAGGGACACAGGTGAATATAAATCGCCTAAATTGTTCGATGAAAGAAGATCCGGCAAAAGGATAACAAGGAGCCTTAAGGTGAGGATCGCTTCAAGGAAAAAGGTCGATATCAAGGATGATTACCGGCTTGCGGAGGTTAATTCTTCGGGGTTATGGTCGACCATTTTAAACCTTAGCGAAGATTCGAATGTTTACTATTATACGGAAATATATTCGGCCGGCAAATGGACCCGGGACGAGCCCGGCAAGGAAGAAAAATTTCTTGGAACGATCGGGGTCATAAGGGACATAACGACAAGGACAAAAATAGAAAACGAGCTTCTCAATGCGAAAAAATTCGAGTCGATCGGCAACATGGCAAGAACCATAGCGCATGATTTCAACAACATACTGACAGCCATACTGGGCAATGTAAACCTTGCTATGGATGAGCCGGAGATCAAGGAATCAAGCATATCCGGTATTCTCAAAAATATAAAGAATGCATCGGTAAGGGCAAAGAAGTTGATCCAGGAACTGCACATGCTGTCCTGTGAAAAAACCCTTACGCTCAAGAAGGTAAATATAGCCGCCCTTATTAAAGAAACCTCTGATTTCACACTGGCGGGCTCCAATGTCAAATATGAACTTTCTGTCAGTGATGATCTGCCGATAGTAAATGCGGACGAGGACAAGATAAGCCAGGTTTTTACCAATATTATATTCAATGCCATGCAGTCGATGCCGGGCGGCGGGGTTAATAGGATAGCCGTTCAGAACGTGGATACCAATGATATTGCCGGTCTGCCGGGTGACACAGGTAAATATGTCCTGATAAAGATAATTGATACCGGTTACGGC
>JBJKSS010000222.1:0-3260 GCA_046703745.1 Spirochaetota bacterium | reverse complement strand
CAATTACAGCATGGGCAGCGGCTGTGTTGTCATCAGGAAAAAACATTAAATCGAGAATAAAATTCATGGAAAAAACGACATTTCGGATTAAATTTTAATAATAATAAAATTTATTTGACATTTTTTTAGCCTTTAAATATAATTTAGTTCAGATTGAATTTAATTATCTGGCAATTATTATCGATAATCAAATTATATTTGTATATTGTAGAAAGGGAGAGTGAAAGATATGTTAAAAAAGGCAGCTGTGTTAGCTTCTATTTTTTGTTTGATCTCCAATTTAAACATAATTTCGGCTAAAGACACAAAGAATTTGCAATCGATTGTTCTGGAAGATTTTGAGTTAAATGACAGCGGACAACCTAAAAGGATGTGGATCGCCGTGCCGAGTTTATTCGGCAGGGAAAACAATATGGAATCCGGCAAAAGCCTTCAGGAGTTAAGCTGGGTTCATGCCTGGCCTGAAGCATATTTTGGCAGGGACGGCGTTCTGGATGACGGCAGCGGGCCAAAGACAAACAATACTTCTTTATGTCTGCATCTCCAGTTTAACAGGCCAGGATATAATTATGTTGAATTATACCCGTGTGCACAGGGACAGGACGGTAAATGGGTTACACAGCCGATACCGTTTAAGGGCATTGTGCAGCAGCTGGACATGTGGATATGGGGAGCCAATTATAATTATGATGTTGAAATCGTTTTGAGAGATTTTAAAGGCGTGGAGCACAGGCTCCCTGTCGGCAATACAAGACATATAGGGTGGAAGGATTTCAATATTTATATACCAAGCTTTATTCCCCAGACGGGCACCTATTTGCTCGGACAATATCAATTTTCACTTGTCAAGATTGTTGTATGGACAAATCCGAAAGAAAATGTTTCGGGCACTTATGTATATTTCGATCATATAAAATATTTAACGGACATGTTTGAGGCAAAATATGACGGTTACAATTTGGGCGATCCCGATACGGTAAAAAATCTCCAGGAAAAGGCTCCTAAAGCACCTGATGATTCACAATTGGAAATAACCGAATAATAATATAAGGAGTTATTAAATGAAAAAATTGATTATTTTGGTTTTGATTTTATGCTTTCCGATCCTCCTGATATATTCCCAGCAGAAATCAAATAAATCATCATCGTCGTCGTCATCATCGGTTTCTTCAAAGTCATCAACGCCTACAACTACGAAAACAACAACGGCGTCTACAACCACAACAACTACTCCGCAAACCGAGCCTACTTTGACTGCAAATTCACAGATCACGGAAGTCAGGCTAAACGGGTTTGAAGATGCTTCTTTCTGGGATGTGTCGATGCCCATAGATCAGGGTGTTATAACAAGGCAGTCAAGGGATGGCGCCGCTACAGATGTTAAAAGCGATGATACGTTTAATTCTATAAAAAAGAGGGATGAAAAATACGGGATACCCAGGACTTATCCCAGGGACAAGGTGCTTGGTGTAAAAGTGCAGTATATTGCAAGGGGTTATGACTGGTTTGCAATAAGGCCCGAAAAACCCATAGTAATTTAAGGTATTTGCCAGCATATATCCGTTTTTGTATGTGGCCGAAATTATAATCATTTGCTGAAAATATTTGTCCTTGATTATTACGGCAATGAGCAGGAACTCGTGGCTGACAAGCTCAATTTCATCGGATGGAAAGAACTGGTTGTTCCGATACCGGACAATATTGTTCAAACGGATTATCATTTTCCCGACAAGCAGGGCATAAAATTCAACGGATTTCTGGTGGAATGCGATCCTGCGGAAGCTTACGGGGTTTATTATATTTATTTCGACGAATTGAGGGCTTTAACAGACATCTTTAATGAAAAGACAAAGGATGAGTTTGACATTTCGGATGACTGGTAGAAATAACAGGATTTTTTTGCATAAATAAATTTTTTGTTTAAGGGCTGTCTTAATTGAAAATATCATAATTAAAGGATATTGATTAAGACAGCCTCTTTTTTTATAATTTTATTATAAATAGTATGCATATTTTGTTAATTTTTATATAATGGCAGGAGAATTATTTTAAACCGGATTGATTATGAGCATAAGCAGGGAAGATGAAGAGAAAATTTTAAATTTAAAGGAGAAGCTGCTTCTTGTTTACAAGGCGGCAGCATCGGATTCTCAGAAAAGAAGGGTATTGAAGAACATCAATACGATAGACAAGGTTATCAAAGACATCGAGGATGGCAAGGATGTCGATCTGACCAAACTCAATATTTTTTCAAACGAGAAGCAGGAAAAACCTGAAATCGTTGAGGATGACGGCCGCATCAACTATCTTGCAAAAGTTGAGAGCATCAAAATGTCGGAAGATCATAATGATGCCGAGCTTAACGAGATTTATTCGTTTTACAGGTATTTTGAGGACAATTTCCTTGTGCCCCTCCAGGACAACTATTTTAAAATCGATTACCAGTACAGCAAGCGCAGGGATTTGATTTTTGCCCATCATGATGCACTTAACCATCTTTTTGAGGAATACCTCAATGATTTCGAGGTGCTCAAGGATTTGAAGATCAAGGAACAGGTTGCTACTTACAAAAACAGGGTTGACCAGCAAAAGGCATATACCCTGATCAAGCTCGGCGAATTCCTCTTTGAACTCAAGGAACTCCTTGATGATATAATAAAGGACAGGAATGCAGGCATGAACACGTTTTATAATCCCGATGAAAAATTTTATTCGAAATTTGCAAAGGATAATAATTATTTTGAGGGCTGCAAGATGATAGAAATAATAAATGAATTGATGCTCTTCATGGATGATTTCATAGAAATCATAAGGATGCCCGATTTTAAAAAGCGCAAGAAATGATATGAAAACGAGTTTTCACCGTCTGCCCGTTGTATCGCTCGGCTCTCCGTTCGGGATAGGCTATCAAATTTTTTTAATGTCCCTTGGCAATGAAATTTTCAAGGAAAATTATCCTGTTTGCATCGGATCGGCCGCTGTCATGGATTTGTTCATCCGGCTTATCGGCAGCAGGATCAAATATTGGATGCTGGATCAAAATGATATTGCAGCAATCAATGAAGTCGATACGAAAGAATATGATTTTATCC
Organism: Spirochaetota bacterium; assembly: GCA_046703745.1. Classification (GTDB taxonomy): domain Bacteria; phylum Spirochaetota; class GWE2-31-10; order GWE2-31-10; family JAFGQB01; genus CAZHHK01. Next base: position 168 of record JBJKSS010000222.1, on the reverse strand, counting down.
TCATCAATGTAGATGAATCCTCTGACAAAGTAGACAGCATAAACGGCATCGGTCCGGAACTCGACGGCATGATTGCATTCGGTTCCGTCAAGCTCTCTGCAAAGCTTGTGAAAGACGGCGTGTTTGGCAGCGTCGTTACCCTGCCGGTTAGCAAGAAAAACATCAACA
>JBJKSS010000221.1:0-4813 GCA_046703745.1 Spirochaetota bacterium | reverse complement strand
AATGAATTTGCATACCCTGTCAAATCCCTCTTTTTCTATATCAAGGTACATGTAAAAATCTTTCTGTATCCCGGCTTTTTCTGCTGCAACAGGGGCGGGCCAGAATGTGTAGGTGCCTTCCATCTGGGGCACAATGTCGATCGGGTTGTTCCATATTTTGCTGTACATCGGTACCGGCTCTCTCGTGTCTTCAAAAAAAAGGCTCACCCTGGCATCTGTAACCGGCTTTAGTGCAGTGCTTTCGAATATTCTTCCTACGATAACATTAAAATTGAAGAAACAGTTTGAAGGGGAATAATAATTGGGCTTGATGTTCTCCTGCCTGATGTCGATCTGTTTGTATTCTTCCCTGATCTCATGGCGCCTTGATTTTGAAACCACATCGATGGCTTCCATGATCGTGGCATAAACATCGATTTCATCCTGTATGTGAATGCGCCTGTTTTTTTCTGCATGAATGATGCCGCGTGACGATGCGACATACATAGGTTTGACCCTGTTCAATGTATAGCAGACTATGTCGTTCCTGCACTGTTCGCATTTGCAGATTTCGCATTTCAAACCAAGCATGTCATCGAGATATTTTAAAACTATATCCTCCATCATGTTGTGGACAAACATTGTTTTCTCCCCGTTATTGACAAAAATTTGAATTTTAACTATATTCAAAGCCATGATCAGTATAGCACTTTACAACCCGGACATTCCGCAAAACACAGGCAATATCGCAAGGCTCGCTGTCGGGCTTGACATAAGCCTCATCCTTGTCGGAAAACTCGGATTCAGCCTGAATGACAGGTATTTAAAAAGGGCGGGCCTTGACTACTGGGATAACCTCAAACTCGACGTCATACCGGATTTCAATGACTTCAGGGGAAAATATGCGGGCAGGCGCCTGGTTATGGCCACCACCAAAGGCATCAATCCCTACTATGATTTTAAATACATGAGCGGCGACATTATTTTGTTCGGCTCCGAAACCAGGGGGCTGCCGCCGGAACTCATAAAATCGGATATTGCAAACACGGTTGCCATTCCCATGCCCGGCATGGTAAGATCCCTCAATCTTTCCAACAGTGCATCGATCATATCGTATCATGCCCTTAAGGAGCTCGGGTATTTCACGGGCTTCAAACATAATAAAAATTTCAATGACCTCGACGTTTAATATATAACAATAATTTTCGTTATTCAACAATAATAAATTAAATTTACCGTTTTGTCATAATAGGTTGATATTTAAACGTTTTCTAATATAATTATTATCATGAATAAAAATATTCTCGTAGCATCGGCAGATGCAGGTTTGTGTTTGAAAATTTCAGATGTTTTGGTAAACCGGGGGTATGGTGTAATTACGGCTTCAAACTATGATGATTCTCTGGAAAAAATCAGGAATGAAAAATATTTTGCCGTCTTGCTTGATGCGGGTCTCATCGATTCGTTCGGGATCGAAATGCTTATCAATATTTATTCTTATGCCGCCAGCAGCCCTATCATAATTATGAGCGGCAGGGATGACATAGAAGAGAAAACGAATTTCATCAAATACGGCGCAGATGAATTCATTCTGAAAAACGATATCAATTTCGAGCTCCTCGAAAAAACGATCGGTTATACGGCAATTCGAAACGATTTCAAACTGAAGATAAAAAAGGATTACATTAACCTGAAAAATATTCTCGAGGCTTCGAGCAACAAAATATTGATAATAAACGATGAGAAAATAATACGGCATGCGAATCTCAGGGCAGAGGTGTATTTTTCCCGGGACAACAAGCCGATCGCCGGCACGGTTTTCGGTTATCCTGTGTCGTTAAACAAAACGTTGGAGCATGAAGCCGGCGGTGTTGTTTTTGAAATAACCGGTGTTCCCGTAACATGGAACGATGAAAATTGCATTATGGTCACGCTCAGGGACATAACGAAAAGGAAGGAGTATGAGAAATCCATAAAGGACAATGAAGAGCTTTTCAGGATCATGTTTGAAACCATCAATACCGGTATCGCCCTGGTAGATCATGACACCGGGCTAATTATCGAGATGAACTCGATCCTTGAATCCCTGCTGAGGGTGGACAGGAACGATGTGCTGAATAAAAAAAAGTGCGGGGATTTTCTCTGTGTTCCGGAGGAATTATCCGGCAGCGATGATGAAAATATAAAAATAATAAAGAGTGAATCGTTCGTGACAGACAGCCTGGGCGGGAAGGTGCCGGTTTTCAAGTCTGTCAACCTGTTCAATTTCAGCGGAAAAAAATATTACCTGTTCAGCATAATAGATAAAACGGAAGACCTGCTCAAGGAATCGATCATAAGGAAGAGGATGAATTATGAAAATCTGATTTACAACATTTCAACGATATTCATGTATTATTATGATATAGAGGATGTTTTTGAAAACATTGTTGCGCAGTTGTCAAATTATCTCAAGCCGGATTTTATCGAACTGTCGATCATAAGGGATGACACGGTAATTCTCAAAAACAGCGGCGATGCATCATTGAACGAAAGGAGCATCGAAGACATTTTCAGGTTACTGATGGATAATTATTATTTCATTGAGATGGAAAGCAGTGCCAAAACGGCATATTATCCCATTAATTATGAAAAGAAAACAATCGGCTACCTGTGCCTGAAATACTTGGGCAGGTCGGATGATTTTGACGAAATAGATCTTGATTTTTTCAGGATAGTTTCAAATATAATCAACAACGGACTGACAAGACTTCTGGATATCGAAAAGCTCAACAATAACTATGCAATGCTCAGCAAACTGCTCAACACGATACCCGGCCCGCTTTTTTACAAGGACATAAGCGGGATTTACAAAGGGTGCAACGATCAGTTTGCCGAGCTTATTGTGGGCCTGCCGGTGGAAAAAATACTCGGTGCCACTGTTTTCAATATAGACGGCTCCATCCCGGCTGACAAGGCGGAATTATACGCAGAAAACGAACGGAAGCTTTTGAAGGATTTGAAAACCCAGATTACCCAGGAAACCTTTTCGTGCAGGGACGGTTTAAAAAGGGAGTATATGGTTTATAAATCGGTTTATAATAATTTAAAAGGTGAGGTTGCCGGCACGATAACGTTCATGCTGGATGTTACCGAAAATGAGAGAATGAAGAAGCAGCTCATCGAGTCCGAAAAACTCTCCGCCGTAGGACAGCTTGCCGCCGGTGTGGCCCATGAGTTTAACAATATAATGGCGATAATAAAATCTACGGTACAGCTGATCGAGCTTAAAAATGAAATGAAGATAATCTCGTTTGATGCGGAAACCCGGCAGGACATAAGGTCAATCGATGAGAATATCAAAAGGGCCTCGGATATCGTGTCCAGTCTCATGATGATTTCCAGGCCTGCGGAAACCAGCCTCGATTACTGCCAGATCAAAGATGTCATCGATGATGTTATGAAGCTGCAAAAAAAGCAGTTCTCGGTTGAAAATATCAATGTTGAAAAAGATTACGGCGATGTGCCCGATCTCCTTATCGACAGGGGGCAGATGCAGCAGGTTTTTCTCAACCTTTCGATAAACGCAAGGCATGCCATGCAGGCAATGGGGCATGGCACAATTTATGTATCTGTAAAGAAAAACGGTGAGTTCGTTGAGGTAATTTTCAGGGATACGGGGCACGGCATAAAAAAGGAGATCAGGGACAAGGTGTTCCTTCCTTTTTTTTCCACAAAAGGTGCGCATGCAAAAAATAACAATCTGGCCGTAAAAGGAACCGGGCTGGGGCTTTCCATAACCCAGAACTTAGTGCAGTCCCACAAGGGAACCATCGAGGTTGAAAACGGCGAAGGGAAGGGTGCTGCTTTCAGGATAAGGCTGCCGGTTCCTTCGCCTGACATGAAAATTGAAGCTGAAGGTCATGACAGGCGGAAAAACCATGTCGACAGACGTTTGTTTGATCCGGATTATAAAATTGCCGTTCTTGATATGGAAAAAAACATAGCCGATAACCTCAGGGATATCCTCAACCTCAACGGGTACAAAACAGTTGATTCTTTTTATGATCCGTCGGTACTGACGGAAAACCCGGGGAGTGACTACGATCTGATTATCAGCAATTTTTTCATGGAAGGGTTCAACGGGAATGATTTTTTGAAAATGCTCGATCAAAACAATGCAAGGGCGGTCATGATTTTTATGACGTCTAACATAGAGGAATACGAAAAAAAGATCGTTGAAAATCCCAGGATTGAAAGTGTGGTCAAGAAACCGTTTGATTCCGAGAAATTAATTAAATTAATCGATGAATTGTCATTAAAGGTTTACTGACCGGTAATTTGTGATAGAATAACATGAGGAGTTACGCAAAATGAACAAGACGATCCTTGTTGTTGAAGATGAAGAGGAGTTGCGGGATAATATAATTAAAATTCTCAAACTTCTGGGATTTACAGTAATAGGCGCTTCCGACGGTGAAGACGGATTAAAGAAAGCCGTTGAGCACGATATTGATCTTGTAATAAGCGATATCAAGATGCCCAAAAAGGACGGGTATGAATTCCTTGATGAATTGAGGAAGCACAGCGGCAAGATCGATGTGCCTTTCATATTTCTCACGAGCAATATCGAGCGTTCACAGGTCCGCAGGGGAATGAACATGGGCGCTGACGATTATATCACGAAACCCTTTGATACGCAGGAGCTTGTGAGCAGTATAAAATCGAGATTCGAAAAGTCCGGCAAGCTCGATGAATTTTACAGGGGAAAATTCGACCAGATTTTGAACAAATATGAAAAGATCCTGTTTAGTGATGAATCCACCGGCTTGATGAACATCAATTCGTACAACAG
>JBJKSS010000220.1:0-5406 GCA_046703745.1 Spirochaetota bacterium | reverse complement strand
AAAGGTTCGGCATAATAAATACAGGCAACCCGAAGCATGCCGATATTTTTGTCGTAACGGGATCGGTTAACGAACAGACAAAACCGATAATCCAGAATTTATACAACCAGATACCGGAGCCCAAAATTGTAATAGCCGCAGGTATATGTGCAACCAACGGCTGCGTTTTCTCAAGGTGCTACAATGTGATGGGCGGCATTGACAAGATTATTCCGGTGGACGTTTATGTTCCGGGATGCGCCGTCAAACCCGAGGCACTTATAGACGGGGTGGTCAGGGGGCTGGGAATCCTGGAGGAAAAATACAAGAAGCTTAAAAAGGAAAAGAAAAATGCCAAAGCAAATATTAAGTGAAACAATAAACATTGCGCCTGAAGATATTCTCAAGAAAGTGGTTGACCAGAAGAATGAAGGGGCAAGGCTCGTCCAGATATGCTGCACAAAAACCAGTGTCTATGAGATGATCTATTCTTTCGATCTGGATTACAAATTCATCAATCTTAAATGCACGTTTGAGAATCCGGTTGAATTGGTCAGCATAACCGGTATCTACCCCGGAGCCTTTTTGTATGAAAACGAGATCCATGATCTTTTCGGGCTTGTCATCAAGGGTATCAATGTTGATTATCACGGCACATTGTATAAAACGGCAGTAAAATTCCCTTTTGTTTCGGGAAACAGCAAAACATCTGACAGTAAATAATTTCTGGAGTTGACTAATATGAGTAAGAAAACAATTGTACCATTCGGACCGCAGCATCCGGTATTGCCGGAGCCCCTTCATCTCGATCTTGTTCTGGATGATGAAAAGGTTGTGGATGTCGTGCCATCGATCGGCTATATCCACCGCGGCCTTGAAATGCTTGTTAAGGATAGAGAATACACCGAGATGGTCTATGTTGCAGAAAGAATCTGCGGTATATGCAGCTTCATCCACGGGATGGGCTACAGTCAGGCCGTTGAAGGGTTGATGAACATAGAAATACCGGAAAGGGCCCAGTATCTGAGGGTAATGTGGGCGGAATTTTCAAGGATTCACAGTCACCTGCTTTGGCTGGGCTTGTTCGCCGATGCATTCGGATTCGAGGCGCTTTTCATGCATTCATGGAAAGTAAGGGAAATGGTGCTGGACATTTTCGAGGAAACAACCGGGGGCAGGGTAATATTCAGCGTCTGCAAGGTCGGCGGTGTAAAAAAAGACATCAATGCCGAAACCCTTGCAAGGATTAAGAATCAGCTTGTAAAGATAAAGAAGGAATATGACTCAATAGCAAAGGTGTTCCTGAATGACGACAGCGTGAAACACAGAACAGTCGGTGTCGGCCTACTTTCAAGGGAAGACGCACACGAATGGGGTGCAGTCGGCCCTATGGGAAGGGCTTCGGGGCTTTCTTCAGATATGAGGAAACTTGGATATTCGGTTTACGACAAGATGGATTTCGAGCCGATCGTAGAGCACGGTGCGGACTGCTATGCCAGGACAGTCTTGTGATTAAGGTAAATTTATCAATCAATCGATATAATAAGACAGGCAATCGACAGGATGCCGGATACCCCGATTGATTTGAAGGTTACCGGAATGCCCAATGGAGAATTTTTCACAAGGCTCGAACAGCCGAGGGGCGAGGTAATTTATTATGTCAAGGGCAACGGCACGAAATTTCTCGAGAGATTCAGGGTAAGGACTCCGACATTTGCAAATATTCCGCCGATGATCAAACTTTTGAAAAACTGTTCACTGGCCGATGTACCGCTGGTAGTTCTTACAATCGACCCGTGCATAAGCTGTACCGAAAGGTAATAATTAACCGGAGAAAAATTATGTCATTTTTTGATATGTCATTCACGATTTTGAAAAGCGCTTTAACAAAACCTTCAACAAGAAGGTACCCTTTCGTCAAGAGGCCCTTTTTCGAGAGAACAAGGGGAAAGATCAGGATAGATATAGACAAATGCATCCATTGTTCGTTATGCGTAAGAAGATGTCCGACAGACTGTCTGACTGTAACGAAAGAGCCTGAAAAGACCTGGACGATCAACAGGATGCAGTGCTGCATGTGCACGGCTTGCGTGGATGTATGCCCGACCAAATGCCTCTCCAGCGAAAACCAGTATTCCGAGTCGTCCACACAGAAGACAATAGAGACATTCAGGCATGCATGAGTACTCTGTTACAGAGTCCATACTGAAAATTGTCATTGAAAAGGCGAACGAGTCAGAAGCAAAAAAAGTATTGAAGATCAACCTTGTAATCGGCGAGGATACGGGATTTATAGGCGACTCCATCCAGTTTTATTTCGACAGGCTTTCAACGGGTACGATTGCTGAAGGCGCAAGGCTTGAAATGAAATACGTTAAGGCAAAACTTCAGTGCAGCAAGTGCGGGATATTTTTTGAACGCAAGATTTATTCCTTTGAATGCCCCGAATGCGGCGGCGAAGGCATGCCGACAAAGATCGGGAAGGAATGCTACATTGAGAATATCGAGATAGAATAACGGGTTACCAGTCATGGAAGAAAACAACAAAAAAATAATCGGCGTTTACAAGGGCATCTACGAGGACAATGACAAACTTGCCGCAAGGATCGATGAGGAGTTAAGAAAAAAGAAAATTTCCTCATTCAATATTCTGGGCACGCCCGGGTGCGGCAAGACCACATTTTTGACAAGCGCGATCAGGCACATTCCTGACAAGAGAACGCTTGTGGTAGAGGGTGATGTTGAGTCCGATATCGATACGGTAAAATTGAAAGAACTCGGTATCGAGGCGGTGCAGATCAATACCCACGGCGGTTGCCATCTCGATGCACTTATGATAGAAAAAATCCTTTCCACGATAGATGACAAAGAACTCGACATTATTTTCATAGAAAATGTCGGCAATCTTATCTGCCCCGCGGAATTCAACATTGGTGAAAAAAAACGCATCGTTATAAGCTCCGTAACCGAGGGAAGCGACAAGCCCTACAAGTATCCGCGTATTTTTGAAACGGCCGATGCTGTTGTTATCAACAAATCGGATCTTATTCCCTTCGTAAATTTTGATGAAGAGTTTTTCACAAAAGGCGTGAGAATGCTGAACAAAAGGGCGCCGATTTTCAAACTCTCGTCATTGAAGGATGAGGGCTTCGATGAATTCACGTCATGGCTCCTGAAAGCCGCCGAAGAATAAAATACTTTTCATTTTGAGGTCAACTCTGGTATAATGGGGCATTCTCTGTCATAAGGAATGCATCATGAAAATTTCCAGTTTTGCCAGATCGCGGTATTTAGCCACTCTGCATGTTTTTTTCATCACGGGAATTATAGGCGCTGTTTTTTTCACGATTTTTTATGAATCGAGCATTAAAGTTGCTGTTTTCAGCTTTACTTGCAGCGCCGTTATCGGGAGCGTTTTGAGCCTCTATCTTTCCTTTATTGAACCTTACCTCAAGAGGCTGAGAATAATCGAAGCTATAATAATTAACCTGATTTCAATATCAGCAATATTGACGGTTTTGTCGACTTTTTTCGTCCTGATATTTTTTTATTCCGGTTTAAATCCGGCCAAAATAGATTTTATCAAATTCTTCACCGACAAAGGTTATTTGACGGGAATGATATACGGGTTCAGCCTCACTTTCATTTTCACTTTTTTACGTTCAATTAATCAGATACTTGGCAGGAATGTGCTTTTGAACCTGGTAATAGGCACGTATCATTCTCCCAAAGAGGAAAACAGGATATTCATGTTTCTCGATCTCAAATCGTCAACCTCAATCGCGGAAAGCATCGGGGACAAGAGATTCGTTGATCTGATCAATGATTTTTTCTTTGATATATCGGAAGGCATTCTTGCAACTAACGGTGAGGTTTATAAATACGTCGGAGATGAGGCTATAATCTCCTGGAGCATAAAAAAAGGGGTCAAAAATTTCAATGCCCTTCGCTGCTACTTTATAATAAGACAGTCCATGAAAAGGAAGCAGAATAAATATTTCAGGAAATACGGGGTCGTCCCTGAGTTCAAGGCCGGTATACACTGCGGTCATGTCATTCGGGGAGAGATAGGGATACTGAAAAAGGAGATTACATACCTCGGGGATGTCCTGAATACTACCGCAAGGATTGAAAGCCTCTGTAATGAAAAAGGGGAAAATTTTCTTGCTTCGGATGATGTCGTAAAACTCCTTGCAGCAGAAAATGAATTCGAAATTAAAAGCATAGGCTCAATGATGCTTCGCGGCAAGCAGAATCCGGTTGGGCTTTTTGCGGTGCATGAAAGAGAAAGTTGAACCGGAATGACATATAAGAATCACCGGGGGGTAAACTTTTCATTTTCGGTTTTGCTGTTTAAAATATCAGATTCGGTTTTTGTCCCTGTAATAAATTTTCACAAGCCTGTCAGGCCTGATGCCCATGTGGTGGCAGGTTATGAGAAACCAGTTTCTCAAGGTGCAGAAAATCACGCCTTCCTCGTCCCACTTTCTTGAGGATGTCTTTACCCTGTCATGAATGATGAATATCTTTTCCTTCCGTTTTTTTATCCGTTCCATGAAATCAACATCCTCCATTATGGGTATATCGGCAAAGCCGCCCGTTTCATGGAAATATTCCCCTGTTGTGAAAAAAACCTGGTCCCCGTAAGGCACGCGGGTTATGCGCGATCTTAAAGATGAAATTTTTTCGATTATCCTGTAGATTTTTTTTTGTGAATCAATGCCCAGGTTGAAAGCTCCTGCCCTGATATTTTGCATCCCGAGTGCTTTTTCTATTCTTGCGAATGCATTTTGCGGAAGCTTCGTGTCGGCGTGGAGGAAAACCAGTATCCTGCCGCTTGCTTTTTTTGCACCGGCATTCATCTGCGTGCCGCGTCCTTTAGCGGATGATATTTTGACAATTTCAGGGTTTTTGATTTCATTCAACGTCGTTTTAAGGGGATGGCCGTCACATGCCAAGATTTCGACCCGCCTGCCGGCTTTTGTTTCAAGAATGTTTTCTATTGTACTGTTTATAGCTGAAGCCTCGTTGTAAACCGGTATGTTCACCGAAAATTCGGGTACTGCTTTTTTATCATTCACCGGCATTTTTGATGTTTTTTTTATCGATGATTTTTTTTATGATAACCGGAAGTATGGAAAAAGCCGCAAGCAGCAGGAACGCTATCAATATCGGTGTTGAAAGAATGTCCTTCGGCGAATTTATGGCATAGAGATTACTGCCGGCAAAGGCATAAACAAGCGAGCCGGGCAGGATGCCGATCGAAGTGGTTATGATGAATACAAGTGTGCCGATTTTTGTCAGTCCCGCAAGTATGTTAATGAGGAAAAAAGGAACGGCCGGTATAAAACGCAGCGTCAGAAGATAATATTTCCCGTTCTTTTCGAGCTCCTCGTTGAATTTTTTTAGCTGCATGGCATATTTTTC
>JBJKSS010000219.1:0-5573 GCA_046703745.1 Spirochaetota bacterium | reverse complement strand
ACGTTTATGAAACCGGGGCTTTTATGGTTTTAACGAATTTGTTGAGCCGCTCTTCCGTTGCTAAAATTCCCCGGATGAAATAATATTCATAATAATTAATAAATGAATATAAATCAATCAAAAATTAAAACTACGGCAAGCAGATAGAAAAATTGCAGTAAGCAGACAGTCAAAGCGCAGTAAGCAGTTTGATCAACCGCAGGCAGGGGATTAAAAACGCAGAGGCTCGGTTTTGAGATACCAGCGGCTATGATTTTTTTCTTTTCCCTTTGCCGGCCAGCTTGCCCTTCAGCAACTTTCGTTTTTCAAAACGGGTTTCTGTCCATTCATAGACTGTCGGGATAACCACCAGCGTCAGGAATGTTGAAGTGAGCAAACCTCCGATTACCGTTATAGGAAGGGCCTGTCTGCCGCTGGAGCCTTCATCAAGTCCCAGAGCCAGCGGGAGCATTCCGAAAATCATGGCGAATGTCGTCATGAGGATCGGGCGCAGTCGTATCGGCCCTGCATGGAGAAGTGCCTCCCTGATCGACATGCCGTCTTCGCGCATTTTATTGGTGAAGTCTATGAGCAGGATCGCATTCTTCGCTACGAGCCCGAATACCAGAAGAATGCCGATGTAGCCGTAGATGTCAAGGTCGATGCCCGTTATCAGAAGGGCGAGGAATGACCCGATGATCGCCAGTGGTATGGAGAGCATCAGATAGATCGGCTGGATGAACGAGTTGTAAAGCGACGCAAGTATCATGTACATGAAGACGAGCGATAGCCCAAGTGAAACCATAATCTGGAGTACCAGGTCATGGAAGTCTTTCTGCTGGCCGACGAATTCATAAGAATACCCGGACGGGAGCGTGATCCGGCTCGCAAAATTTTTTTTCAGACTGTCGAGCACCTTTGTCATCGAATAACCCTTGGTAATGTTCCCGAATATCCTGACCGTCCTTACCCTGTTGTATCTCCTTATTTCATACGGCGAGGATGAATAACTGATTTTTGTGAATGAGCTTAACAGCACTTTTTGTCCGGTTTTGGTCGTTATCATGAAATTGTCAAAATCATTCACAGAATTTCGCTGGTTTGCCGCGAGCCTTAAGACCACATAGTAATCATATTCCCCGATCGTATATGTTGAAACCTTGATGCCGGTGATCAGATCCTGAAGCATTGTCCCCAGGCTCTGCGCCGTTATGCCGAACTTTTCGGCCTTGAGGTTGTCCAGCTTTATTACCATCTCGGGAATTCCCGGCTTATTTGTAGTGTTTATATCCGTGGCGCCGGGTGTGGCCATCATTACATTTGTGAATTCCTGGGAAAGTTTATCGAGCACCGCAAAGTCATCACCGTAAATATTCAATTGCAGGGCAAAATTGCCGAATCCGCCTATTGCCCCGCTTCCTCCCGCGACGGAGCTCGACTCGGTCACCCTGGAGATTACATAATAGTCGAGATTTTTCCTTAAAAATTCCCTTGTCTTCTTCACCATGTCAAGCGTTGATATTTTTCTCTTGTTCAATGGCTTCATTACCACGTTTATCTGCGAGAGATGGCTCTGAGAAACCCGGCCGATCTGGGAGAAATACGAATCGATGTCAGGTTGTGTCGCAAGGAATTTCTCGACCTGTTTAGTATAGTAATCGATTTTGTCCAATGCGGCGCCCGGATAGAGTTCAAGATTGACATTGAATACGCCGTTGTCGTTGTAGTTAACAAAATTTTGACCGATGAATCTTGCCAGGAAAACGGAAAATGCAAAAAGGACGATGACCGATATTATTATTCTGGACTTATGATTGAGGCTCCACTTAAGCAGGCCGTGATAAAAATTGTTGAATACCGTGTATAATTTGTTCCACCGGTTGGATATTTCCCTGAATACCTTTGCCATGCCTTTCGGATTCTCACTTGTCTTTTTATACCAGTAGGCCGAGAACATAGGTGCAGTTGTGAATGCATCGAGGAGTGAAATCGCAAGTGCGAATGCAACCGTGAGTCCGAACTGTCTGAAAAACTGTCCAGAGATGCCCTGCATAAACGATATAGGGATGAACACGGACATGATAGCGGCAGTCGTGGATAATACCGCCATGCCGACTTCGCTCGTCCCGTTCGAGGCTGCCTTCAGCGGAGGCTCGCCCAGTTCCATGTGCCTGAAGATATTCTCCCGCACGACTATGGAATCATCTATCAAAAGCCCGACCGCAAGCGAGAGGGAAAGCAGGGTCATCGTGTTTATTGTGAATCCTGCTATGAAGATAAGGAAGAACGCTCCGAGCAGCGAGTTGGGAAGTGCGATTGCAGTTATTATCGTAGATCTGAAATTTCCAAGGAAGAGGAATACGACAACGATTGCGAGAAGCGCACCTATCAGTATGTTTTGCTCGACTCCGGTCAGACTTCTCCTTATGCTCTGTGCGGTGTCGAATATAACCTTGATTTTGACATCGCCGGGCAGAGCCTTCTGGATATCCGGAATTTTTGCATAGACGTTGTCGACGACTCTGACTGTATTCTGATCGCTTTCCTTGAAAATCGCAAATATTACCGCACTCTGGCCGTTTACCCTTGCTCTTGTTGTTTCATCTTCGGTGCCGAACTTTACGGTTGCAATGTCCTTGATTCGTATGGTCACCCCGCCCTTGCTTGTTATAGGTATTTCCCCGAAATCCTTAACCACATCCGCCTTGCCGTAGACCCTCACGTTTATGTATTTTTCCTTGCCGTATATTAAACCGGCAGGAATGCTGATGTTTCTCGCTTGGATTGCATTCAACACCTGATCCCATGTTATGCCGTTGGAAAGAAGAAGCGATTTGTCTATGTCTACATTGACCGTTTTATTCAAACCGCCGATTACGTTTATTCCGCCGACGCCATTGGCCGTTTCGATCAATGTCTGAATCTGGTTGTTTATAAGATCGGTAATATCCGCCCTGCTCCTGTTCCCGCTGACCGAACAAAATGCTATGGGTATGTCTTCGGTAGAAAACCTGTTCACGGTAGGTGCGACGAGGTCTGTCGGAAGCTGGGGCATAGTAGCAGCCACCTTGTTTCGCACCTCGAGCTCGGAGAATTTCAGATCGACTCCGACCTTGAAAACAACGAATATCAATGAGAATCCTTCCCTGGTTATTGAAGTTATTGTATCGAGTCCTTCCGAAGTGCCCAGCGTATTCTCCAGCGGTCTGGTGATCAACGTCTCCATTTCCTCGGATGATGCTCCCGGATAATTCGAAACCACAACGATATTGGGGAATTCCACATTCGGTAAAAGATCGACCGAAAGGTTGAAATAACCGACAAGACCGAGTGTGTTCAGGGAAAAATTTATCATAACGATGAAGACCGGTCTTCTGATCGATACGTCGACTATCCCCAGGGGTTTTCTCTTTATTGCCATAAAATACCAACCTTTTTTCTAATAATCATTTCATTTGCCTGCATTGGACTGCGGAAATCTTATCAAGGCACCGTCATACAGTTTGAAGTTGCCGTCGGTAATAATATAGTCTCCGTCTGAAAATCCACCTGTTATCTCGACCATGCCGTTAGTTGAATACCCGGTCTGGATATTGACCTGTCTGGCGACAAGATGATAATCAATTGAATTGAATATATCGATGATTTTCTTTTTTGCTTCCTCATCGACCTGGTCCGACAGAATATAATTCTTTCTGTCCTTGTCAGGCTTGTAGAATGTCAGGATCAGATTCATGTCTCCCGATCTGTTTTTAAGCTTGTCGGTTATCTGTGTTGAGAATCTCGAAGCGTTGATCCTCGAGTCTATACCGGCGGTGTATATATATTCGCTGTCTGTGCCTGTCAACACCGTGCCTTCGGGGACCACATAAGCCATCCTCTCTGCAACCTCGATTTCGACATTCACCGTCATTCCGATCTTGAGAATGGGCCCCGGCCTGGCGATATAAATAGTTACATTGCCTGAGAATGAATCGCTGTCTATGTAAGGTGTTACTGCATCTATATTGTCGCTGATATTTATTTGCTTTGAATAATCCGAAGTGATGGTCACAGGCTGTCCCGACTTAACTTTTAAAAGATCGGCTTCCCCCAGTGTAACGACAACCTTCAGCCTGTTGGGATTGGCGATTTCGGCAACCGGCTGCTGGACAGACACGCTCTGTCCCCTGTCTATGAAGTAAAGTTTTATGACAATGCCGTTTATTGGTGATTTTACCGGTGCCGGCTGGTATTGCTCTCCGGGAATATTCCTGTCTATAAAGGCTATGTCCTCATCCTTGTAAACATGATCCCCTTCCTTGACATTGTTGTACATGAATATGCCATTTACATTGTTGGGATAAACGAGAACCTGGGGGTCTCCCTGAACTATGGCTTCAGCCTTGATGAATTCCTTCCACAGGGTTTTCCCGGCTTTTACTGCCTTGACATTGAATATTACCTGTATCGGTTTTTGGCTTTCCTGCCTTATTTTGACTATTACCCTGAATACCAAGATTGCAATGATTATTCCGATTAAAATTACAACAGACCAGATTATAATTTTTTTATTCATAATTCATTCCCTGATTTATAAAGAACCACAATTGTCGTTTTTTTTCGATATTTTTGTTCTGCTATTAATTGACTTTGTTCTACTTTGTAAAGAGGGGTGATAATTAGCTTGAGAGAATGGAAATATTGGCTGGTTTTTTATTTCTTGCTATTGAATATTGATGTCTAATTTGTTAATATATACAGCATTATGTCACAGTTGAACATACTTTATCTCCTGACCACTTTTACAATCGGTGTTGCAGTAATATCCGTAATCTCGGTGATAGTGATCAAGACGAATGACAGGCTGCTAAAGGTTTTCCTGTTCTTTTTTTCGGCATTCACCCTGACACTCCTGGAAAATCTGCTTGGAGCATATACAAGAGCAAATTTTGCAGGAATAAATTTCGCAGTGGTCATTGTTTTTGTTTATATTGATACATTTTGCATATCCCTTTTGATGTTTGCTATTGCATTTCTCACCCATTTTCTCTGTGAGGTTTCATATCCTGAAGCCAGGAATATTGTCTTTGGTTCGGTTGCAGCCGTGATTTTTTTAACCAAAATTTTTTTATTGAGAATAAACCCGGGTCTGCAGATCATTGAAAACCTTTTATACATAAAGGCTGCCGGAATGGATTTACAGAAGATTGTTTTCATTCTTGTAAATGTTTATTCTGTAATTAATGGCATATATTACTACAGGAAGATAAAAAGTGCGGAAAGGAAAAAAATTTTAAGGTTTATTGCTGTCATCGTTACTTTTTCAATACCCGCAACTGCTGTTGACATGATCGAACCGCGGATTTTCCCGGTTTCATTCTTCCCCGTGCTTTATATAGTTTTCGGTTTTATGATAATATCATATATAACCAAATATTATTTTGACCAGGTGAATTTCACCGGCTTGAGCCTTCCCGATGAAAATTTTTTCAGGAGCCATGAAATATCGCCGCGTGAGAAGGAGGTGCTGCTTCTTGTGCTTGAGGGGTTGAGCAACAAAGCTATCGGCGGCAGGCTTTTCATTTCGTTGAGCACGGTAAAGGCGCACATTG
>JBJKSS010000218.1:0-4089 GCA_046703745.1 Spirochaetota bacterium | reverse complement strand
TCCTCTTCCTTATCGGTATCTGCAATCACGAGAATTTCAATTGCCCCGGCAATCATGTCTATTTCAACCTTCCCGTAAACGAATTCCTTGGCTTTTGCCACGAAGATATTTCCCGGGCCGACTATTTTATCTACCGGTTTCAAATCGCCCGTGCCGAAAGCAGCTGCGAATACTGCCTGGGCGCCGCCTACCCTGTACACTTCTTTAACGCCCAGTATGCGGATAATCTCTGCAACTTCAGGAGATTCGACAAAGGTACGCGGCGGCGATAAAATCACAATGCGTTCCACACCAGCTATTATTGCGGGAATCACGGTCATGTAAACGGTTGAAGGGTACAGGGCGTTCCCGCCGGGCACGTAAACTGCCGCAGATGCAAGAGGAACGACATTTTGACCCATCCTGTTTTTGTGCCTGTCCCTCATTGAGAATGATTTCTGCTTTTGCTTCAAATGAAAAGCCTTGACCCTTTCAATTGCGGTTCTTATGCTTGTGCCCAGTTTCGGGTCGATCTTGGCGGCAAGCTCATCGATTTCTTCCCTGCTGACCCTGAAATTGTTTTCTGTCAGATTATAATTATCGAATTTCAGCGAATATTCTTTTAATGCCTCAAATTTATTCTGCCTGACATTTTTTTCAATTTCCAGAACCGCAGCATCGATTTTTGTGTCCTCATCCTGTTTTTCTTCCAGAAATTTTAATAATTCCGCATTGAAATTTGCGTCATCCAGCTCAAAAAATTTCATGAAATTCCCTTTAAAAAAATTTAATTGTTGAATATTTAACAAATATTTATTTTATTAACCGCTTACGGCATTCGCACGGCAAACTATTTTTGCATTAAAATGAAATAATCCCGCGGATGGGATTTGATATAAATATTTTCATAACAGCTAAGTACCCTGTGCTCATTGATCTCTTTCAATTTGCCGTTTTTATCCCTTTCTATTCTCACAAGATGCGTGTTCAGGTAATTCATGTCAAGATGCATTCCGTTAACGACACCGGCCTCGAGCATGCCCATTGCAAGGGTTTTTGCAGAAAGATTGGGGCCGAATGCAAATACAAGTTCGTTGTTGGCCGTTAGGCCCATACCTGTCCTTACAGTATAAATAGGATCCCAGTCCTTGGGTGTCCATCCCCAGGTCTCCCTGTCTATGTTTGGATCAATCCTGCCATCCACAATAAGCGGTTTTTCATTTTGCCTGAAACTTACAATATTAGGGTCATCGACGGTATCCTTTGTCCATGGAGCAATTTTTATCGACCCGTCTTTGTAGAAAAATACGGTCATTGCGCCGATCTTGGGGGGCAATAAAATTTTTCCGTTATATTTCATGCCGAATCTTCCGTGCCTGTACTGGTAGCCGCCGTTGAATATCCATTTAACCTTTTGCTCCTGCTCTTTGTTCATTGCGCCGGAACATACATCGCCGCTCAAATCTTTTTTTCCTGGAATAAAATCAAGATTCAGCCTGTCCAGATCGAATTTGTACAAAACAACATAGGAGTTTTTCCTCAGGCGATCGGTACGTACAAAAGTTTTTGCATAATAAGGCTTTAATGTTGTTGGTGAAATATTGAATTTCTCCCAAACGCCTTCATTTTTTAACGGCAGTTTAAAGACTGAAGTTAAATCGGGAGTAAATCCTTTCATAAGCATCGATAAATACTTATAGTCATCATTATTCAGAGCCCTGTAATCAGACTGGTATTCTATTATTATATTTTTGAGATTTATATTGATGGGTTTGTCTATTTTTACCGCTATGCCTGTGCCATTGTCGTTGTTTGACTGCAGGGTCCTGCTGACAGTATCCTTGATGTTAAAGAATTTTTTTTCCATATAAAGGACAAATTCATCGCCGAAAACATTGTTACGCAGGTAATCGATTGTCTCGGGCAGGAGCCTGTCGAAACCGCCCCATTTTTGAAAAGAAATTCCCAGAAAAAAAACCACATGAAGTACAATTGTCAGGGTCATTATTTTAATGAATATATGTGAAGTCTTTCTTTTGCTTTCCATAAATTTCCCTTTTCCTTAAAAAGGCACCATCCTTTTTAGAAGGATATTTTACAAATATTTGATAAATTGGCAAATATTTTTAATATAATATTACAAGTTGTTGTACCGGCAATCCGGGTTTATTTTGTTTTTATTAAATCCTTGTCATCAGGGGTTCCTTCATTTATTCTTACCGAGGACCCGTCTTTTTTCAACAAATAGTAATCTTTAAATACAACTGGCACAGTAACCATGAAATCAGGTGTATACACGGCAAAATGAAGATTATACACGGCAAAATGAAGATGCAGTATGGTAGTCATGCCCGAATTCCCGATAAGCGCAATGATCTGTCCTGCCCTGATTATATCGCCTTTTTTTACTTTTGCAGAATGCTGCCTGTTATGCACGAAAAAGTATATCAACCCGTCATTCCCTCTGATGCAGATATAATTGCCGTCATCCGGAGAAATATCGTTTGCCGGCAGTTTGTCGGGAATATCGTCAATCAAATCAACAACAACGCCGTCCGCCGGAGAATAAACAGGGACACCGAATCCTGTGTATTCATCGTTGGATTTGCCGAGATTGCCCGTACCATCCTTTTTAACGGCCCCGTCTTCTGTTGCCCCGATAAAATCGAAGCAATAACGGTTTAACCCGGCATGTGTTATTGTTGTCCTTTGGGAGTTGCCTCCCACGAGATAAACGCCCTTAACCGGCAGAGGAATAATTACCGCTTTTATTTTATCTTTGCCGGTTTTTTCATACATTCCGTAAGCTTTGTAGGCCAGATTTATGCCCTCATTTTTTTCCCCTGAAAAAAACAGCACATTTCCTTTTTCCTGTACAAGGTAAAATTCGGGTTTAAAATATTTGTCGATTTCATCGATAAGCCTGATGGCACGGTCATATTTCTTTTCTGAAGAATATTTAAGGCAAATTTGATTCAACATTACAGCAATGTCCGAATCAGCGTTGAATGCGCCTTTGAATTTGAACACATTGCCGGCTTTCTCCTTGCGAGACTCAATAAATACCCGGAAGCCTCATTCGTCCTCATTGTCGAAAGTATATGCTTCCCTGAAAATTTCCAATGATTCATCTGTTTTTTGTTCATTATAATAACGCCAGCCCAATCATTATTTTTTTTAATGTTGTCGTATAAAGCATAGTAATAATTTAAATCCACTGCGTTGAAAAATAAAATGGCTGCCATGAAAATGGCAAGATGATGCATTTTTTTCATGAGTTTGGCCTCTTTAACATAATACAAGATTTTTCAATAATCGAGTAATCAAAAAATTTTATATTTTAAATTCTTGATTATGAATTCTATATTTGATATATGTAGTAATATTTTTAAATTCAAGAGGAGATTCTATGAAAAGTAATATTATCCTGAAAACGCTTCTATTGCCTGTTTTTATAATGGGCGGAGTTTTTCTGGTCATGGCGGCAGACCAGCCGTTCATCCCGCAGAATAACACCCCGGTATATGTTAAATATGATGCCGCATGGTTTTATAATGACGCAGGCGATCTCGGGAAAGATTTTAAAAACGTTAAAAACAAAACTTTGCTGTATTTCGGTAACAAGGCGATTGTGATCGGTAATAAGAAATCAGGGGATACGGTTTACCTGAATATCCAGCTGCCGGATGATTCCAAATGCTGGGGGCCGCTTGATTATCTTGTAACAAAATTTGTTGTTATCACTGACAGGGATATCAAAACATATTCACAGCCCGATGAAAGCTATATAAACAAGACCAGACTACAGCCCGGGTATCTTGGATATTATATAAAAGAAAAGAACGGTTTTATTAATGTTGATTTTTATTTTTATGCCCCCAGAAGTGCCGATGAGAAGCCTTTGTGGGTTGGAAACGTATGGATAAAAACGGCCAGTTTCTCAGATGATATAATCGCTGCAAAACAGGCCAATGCATTGAGGAAGGCTTATAATGAATTATACGGTAAAAATCCGGACAAAGCCAATGCCTTGAAGTTTTTAAAGGACGGCCTGGATTCAACGGGAAATTCCGAAACTCCGATTACCGATGTGCTGAAGAACCTGATCAG
>JBJKSS010000217.1:0-6058 GCA_046703745.1 Spirochaetota bacterium | reverse complement strand
ACGGAAGCCTATGACAATATAAGGGAAATAATGTCCTGGCTCGTTGAATTCTACCCTGAACATATTAAAAAAGAAGACGAGATTTTTTTTCACAATACGGAAAAGTATTTCAGTGCAGACGAGCTTGATAAAATGGTTGACGAGTTCTGGGAGTTTGACCGGAAGATGATTCATGAAAAATATCAGAATGTTTATAACTCATTAATCGGTGACCGATAAAAGGAGCTTTGCATGAAACCGCGCGATACTTTAATGGTTGAACACAGGCTGATAGAAAGGGTACTTGCCGTTGTAAATAATAAGATTGAAAATAACGGTCTCGATCCTTTTCTGGTTGAAAGCATTGTTGATTTTATAATGGTATATACTGACAGTACCCATCACGGAAAAGAAGAGAAGATACTTTTCAGTAAATTGAAAAACAGGAGCATAGGGAACAAAGATATGGTGCTGATGAATGATTTGATCGAAGAACACAGGCAGGCAAGGATGAAAGCGGAAGAGATTAATGGATTGAACAGGGAATTCAAAAAAGGGAACAATGATAATCTGGATAAAATCAGGACGGCATTATTATGGCTGATCTCGTTTTATCCGCTCCATATTAAAAAGGAGGATGAGATATTCTTTCCCGAAACGGAAAAATACCTGACTGCCGAAGAAATGAATTCAATGCTTGAGGATTTTCAGGAGTTCGACAGCAGAATGATACATGAGAAATATCGAAATTTTTATAACACATTAATCGGGCAAGGGTAAACGGGAGGAAAAAATAAATAATGAGTGATGTTATATATGACGCCGCAATAATCGGAAGCGGCCCGGGCGGATATGTCGCCGCGATCCGGTGTTCGCAGCTCGGTCTTAAAACGGCGGTTATCGAGAAAAACAAAACGTTCGGCGGTACGTGCCTCAATGTCGGGTGCATACCGTCGAAGGCGCTTCTGGATTCCACGGATCTTCTCGTGGCGGCAAGGGAGAGGATGAAAAATCACGGCATAATGACGGACGGACTTAAGATCGATCTTGCGCAGATGATGAAGAGGAAGAATGACATAGTCGGCCGCATAACCGGCGGTGTAAAATCGCTGCTTGCCAGTTACAAGGTTGACACTTACGAAGGGACAGGCAGGCTCAATAACAATCATTCCGTTTCGGTTGAGAATGCAGAAGGCAGGAGGACCGAAATCAGGGCAAAAAATATTATACTTGCAGCAGGCAGCATTCCCATGGAGCTTAAAGACCTGCCTTTTGACCATGATAAAATAATTGATTCTACCGATGCCCTGTCCCTCAGCGATATACCGCAGAGGATGGTCATAGTCGGTGCGGGCGCCATAGGCCTTGAGATGGGCAGCATCTGGAGCAGGCTGGGGACAGAGGTGACGATCGTTGAAATGATGGATCAGGTGCTTCCATATTCTGACTCGGCAAGCGCACTGAGGCTTTTCCGGATTTTGGGAAAACAGGGGATAGATATAAGGATTTCGACGAAAGTGTTGAGTGCGGATCGAGCCGGTGATAAACTCAAATTAATCCTTGAAGATAAAGAAAAAAATCGGTCCGGGTTAACCTGTGACAAACTGCTTGTTGCCGCCGGCAGGAAACCGTGCATCGAGGGGCTCGGCCTTGACGAAGCCGGTGTTGAATACGATCACAGAACTTTGCGAATCAAAACCGGCAAAAAATATGAAAGCTCTGTCCCCGGTATTTACGCCATCGGCGACATCATTGAAGGGCCGATGCTGGCTCACAAGGCCGAGGAGGAGGGCATAGCGGTTTCAGAGATCATCGCAAAAGGGTTCGGCGAGGTAAATTATGGGGCCATACCGTCGGTTGTTTATACCTGGCCCGAATACGCATCGGTTGGCAAAAGCGAAGACGAACTGAAAAAGGATGGAGTGCAGTATAATACCGGCGTTTTCAATTTCAGACCGAACGGCAGGGCCCTGGCTTCCGACAATCTGGAAGGATTCGTCAAGATTTATTCCGATAAAAAAACCGACAGGCTCCTTGGAGCACAGATAATAGGAGGCTGGGCCTCCGACCTTATCTGCGAAGTTGTAACCGTGATGGAGTTCGGCGGAACTTCCGAGGATATTGCAAGAACCGTGCACGCGCATCCCGCACTTTCGGAAGTTGTGCGTGAGGCTGCCATGGATGTGGAAGGCTGGTCGATCCATTCCCTGGCAAAGTTGAAAAAGTAAGGAGGATATTATGGCTGAAACAACATATTCAAAGGGACTCGAAGGGGTCATTGCCGGAGAGACAACGATCTGCAGGATAAACGGCGCCGAGGGGTAACTCTATTTCCGCGGCATACCGATTGAGGAGCTTGCGGAAAACTCTTCGTTTGAAGAAGTGACTTATCTCCTTCTTTATGAAAAGCTTCCCTATAAAAAGGAATTCGATGACTTTAAAATGAAAATGAGGAAGAGCAGGAACGTACCGGAGCAGGTTCTCAATATAATAAAAAATTTTCCTCCGAAGGGTAAGCCGATGGAGCTCCTCCAGTCGGTGATTTCATTCTTAAGCGGCTATGTCGAGCACGTGATCGAGCATTCGGCAACATGCAACTGCCGGGACACCCTGCACCAGGTTGCGCAGCTTGCAAGCGTCATTGCAGCTTACCAGAGGATGAAGGAAGGCAGGGAGTATGTACCGCCGGATGATTCGCTTGATCACGGGAGCAATTTCCTCTACATGCTCCGGGGGACAAAGCCCGAAGAATACGAGGGGAGAATCATGGATACATGTTTCCTCCTCCATGCTGAGCATGAATTCAACGCCTCGACTTTCACTGCGAGGGTTGTGGCTTCGACGCTTTCCACTTGCTATTGCAGCATATCTGCGGCTATCGGTGCGTTGTACGGCTCGCTGCACGGCGGTGCGAATGAAAAGGTGCTCTCGATGCTCAAGGAAATAGGCTCGTTTGAAAATGTCGAGCCATGGGTAAACAGGGCGTTGGCCGAAAAACGGAAAATAATGGGCATGGGCCACCGTGAATACAAGGCTATGGATCCAAGGGCAATAATAATGAGAAGAATGCTCGAAGAGCTCGTTGAAAAAAAACATGATGATAAAAATTACAGGATGCTTGTCAAAATCGAGGAGCTTGTGAGAAAATACATGGATGAGAGGGGCAAACCCATCTATCCGAATGTTGATTTTTTCTCGGGTTCTGTTTATTTATTGCTGGGCATTCCCGATCATCTTTTTACCCCGATTTTTGCAGCAGCAAGGGTCGCCGGATGGCTCGCCCATGTGCTTGAGCAGAGGAAAGACAACAGGATATTCAGACCCGAATCGATTTACAAAGGGCCGATGGATGTGAAGTATGTGGCGTTGGAAAAGAGGACGTAATCCCTATTCCCGCTTTTTCCGTGATCTTCTCTATGTTCCTGAAATGATGCCCTTTCCAGTAAATTTTCCCGCACTTATTGCACCTTACGAATGCATCGTACCTCTGCCGCACAATGTCCGGCAATTCTTTTTCAATTGCTTTTTTGTCAACCTTCTCGAGGATTTCGTTGCACCGGAGGCAGCGGGTGAAGGGTTTTACATCGCCCTTAAGGTCGAACCTTTTTATCACTTCGACAAGCTGTTCGTCTGATTTTTTCGACCTCACCCAGTAGCCGCGCGTTACCTGTTTTCTTTTTAACAGGCCCAAATCCCTTGTGAGGATTATCCTGTTTTCCTTAAGAGAGATTTCGATGATTTCCTCATCGTCTGAATCATTCTCATATTTGCAGTCAAACCCCAGCATTCGCAGGAAGTGGGCGAGCTTGCCGAGATGCACGTCGATTATGAAATTGAGGTTCCTCAAGGGTCTGTCCCTCAGCCTGTTGTCTTTCGAAATGTCAAACGACTCGAATACGGGATAGACCGAAACAAAATCGCCGTGTTTGATTTTTTCATTGAATGACGCAGTGCTGCCGTTTACAAGGATGAGATCGACTTCCGTATGCGGGACGCCCTGAAGCTCAATGAGATATTTCACGCTGGGGTAACCCTTGAATTCCACATCAAACGGGATTTTGCGTTTCCAGGCCGGGAGAAAATCGTTCAATTCTTCATAAAACCTGAATGTCGCAGAGTACATAACTTTTCCTTTTATAAGGATAATGAATTTTTATTATTATTTCAACTCCCGTTTTCATTTGTGCCCGGCAAGGCGAATACAGAATAAATGGTTGAGAAAAAACGCAATTAATAGTATACAGCGTAAATATGAAAACACCTTATCTGTTATTAAGCGATGAATCTGGCAATATATTTGAGGCCAGGGAATATTCCATGACCGGCATGTCATTGAACACCCCGCTTGTGCCTGCTGCCGACCAGATAATCGAGCTTCCGTTCGGCAGCAACCTCTTCATGCTTCCAGAACGGGTTCCAATCGGATTCAACATTAAAAAGAATCAGTTTGAGGAAATTCCCTTTTACAGGGGGATGCGTGTCTTTCCTGTTGCCGCTTTCATGGCTCCGGCTTACTTACAGATTTTGCGAAGCGCCTATGTCCCCAATAACGAGGTCAGAAGGCTTTCGCTTTATTCCTACACTGCCGCTGGTTGGAGGAACAACAAGTTCTATGCGTCGGGTTTGAGGATCGATCCTGACAACAGGCAGGATCTCGTCAACGTCGATATAAAAGAAATAAATAAAAAGGCAAAAGGTGCTTTGAAGAAGTATGCGGGCAACAGGCTCGTCGAACATCTGGTGAATAACTGCGTGTTTAACTACGGCTGTCCGGCTGCGAGAAATTTTGTGCTTGGCCGCTGGGAATGCCCCATTCCTACAAGCCCTGTGTGCAACTGTTCGTGCCTCGGCTGCATTTCAAAGCAGGATGAGGAGACCGGCGTCTGCTCTTCACAGGACAGGATCGATTTCATTCCCACGCCCGAAGAGATCGCAGGGTACACTGTGCCGCATCTTGAGAATGCGGAAAGGCCGGTTGTGAGTTTCGGCCAGGGATGCGAGGGAGAGCCGCTTCTTGTGGGTGATGTAATCGGGGAAGGCATAAGGCTGATCCGTGCAAGAACCAAACGGGGGATAATCAACATCAATACCAACGCATCGAGGCCCGACGTTGTGGAGAGATTGTGCATGGCAGGACTGGACAGCATAAGGGTCAGCATTAATTCTGCAAACAAAAAGTATTACGATAGATATTACAGGCCCAACAATTATTCGTTCGCCGATGTCGTCAAGTCTTTGAAAGTCATACGCAAACACAAGAGATGGGCGAGCATCAACTACCTCATGTTCCCCGGGTTCACAGACACCGAAGAGGAGATGGATCATCTTTTCAGGTTGATTGACAAAACCGGTATAAACATGATACAGACGAGGAACCTTAATATCGACCCTGACTGGTATATTGATGAGTTGAAGCTTGAAGCACTGAAACAGGAAGGCATAGGCATAAGAAACTGGGGAAGTGAGATTAAAAAAAGATACCCTTCCATCAAACTGGGCTATTTCAATCCGCCCCTTGTGGAAATGAATGCCATGGGATTTGAATTTGATTAAAGCTTCTCGATCGGTATCGGCACCCTGAATATGTTCACCATATCGCCGGCGTGAATTTTCATCAACGAATCGAAATTCGTTTCGTCGTTGCTTTCGAAGACCCTTATGTAAAAATGGTGGTTGTCGAAATACGGAACGATTATTGCTATGTGGTAATAATACGGCACGATAGGCGCAATGTTACGCAGCTTGTTGAAAACAAGCACATAAAAGTAAGTAGGGTCCTTCATCTGGTCGTTGAAAATTATTTCTTTCAGATTTTCCATGGTAAAACCGCGGTTCTGTATATAGTTGAAATATTCACTTGTTTTTAATTCCCCGGCTTTGATGATATTATAATTACAAAAGGTATTTATCTTGTCAATTATGTTCATCGTCCAGTCCAGTCCGAACAGCGGGTCGTCTGTCAGCCGCTCGTACTGGAAATCATAAGATTCCCTTATGTCTTCTCTCGGTTTTTTCAGATCATCTATTTTCATATAACCAAAGCCGGGATCCATCAGTCTTATGTAGTTGTCTGCAATTT
>JBJKSS010000216.1:0-23769 GCA_046703745.1 Spirochaetota bacterium | reverse complement strand
GTGTACGAGATCGATAATATATTAAAATATGCACTGAACAGGGACTTCGTAATGTTTACTGCAAAGGGGCTTTCCGTAAAAAAATCCCTTAAATTAAACAAGGATTTTAACCTGAATGAAACGGTTTATACGGTTGGGAACGCTTACGGCGAAGGCATAGTAATCAGGAACGGCATGCTTACATCGAAAACCCCTGAAGAGGAAAACGGCGAATGGGACTGGCTGAGATTTTCAGCGGCAGCCTCGCCGGGCAACAGCGGCGGGCCCCTTCTCGATAAAAACGGGGATATAATCGGCATAGTCCTGAAAAAATCGGAAAATGAAAATTTAAACTATGCCCTGCCCATATCAATAGTCCTGAACGCCTCTCCCAAATCCGGTTTCGCCCATTTAAAAACCACGTATTCCCTTCCCAACATGACATTTACAAAAAAAGGCGTTTTTGAATACAGCTTTGACCTGCCGAAAAATTATTCCGATGTAAGGAACGATCTTTCACAAAAAATGATAGATTATTTCAATGATTCATTAAAATCGCTGCTCGATGAAAATAAAAACTCGATGTTCCCCTACACAAAAGGCTCCCTTGCCCTGCTTCATAATTATGTCACAAGCACCTACCCTTATTTGATAGGACAGGACGGTGAAAACTGGGATGCCTACTACCCGAAAGATATAAAAAAATTCGATCTGGACAACAATGGTTTCGTAAAGTATGGCGAAATGGTCGGCCTGGATTTTGTTTATTTATATAAACCCGACAACACGACATTAAAGGAGCTTTGCGATAATCCGAAAACCCTGATGGAACTGATATTGAAGGGAGTCACCTACAACAGGAACGTTCAAAACCAATCGATACGCATAACATCGTTCGGAAAACCGGTTGAAAATATTGATTACATCGATAATTACGGCAGGAAATGGCTCATCAGTATTTGGAACCTGGAATTTACCGATTTCAAAGCCATAAGTTTTTCCCTGCCCACGCCGTCCGGAATGGTTACCTTAATAAAAATATCCGACACCGGAGCAATGGATTTATTCTATTATGAAGACATGAAGGAACTTGTCAATTTCATTTACTGTGCGTATTACGGCACTTTCAAGCAATGGGCAGAGTTTCTGGAAAACAAAAAATACATGCCTGTCCAGCTCTCGGATGTTGGCCTGAAATATGAACCCGGCAAAAACATGACCCTGAAAACCGATGAAATGACGATCAATTATGATGAAAATACATTTGATATCAGCGATAACAGCGACATTAAAATAATAAATTCCTATAAAAACGATAACGGCAGGACTTTGATCGACACCGTAGGAATAACGATAGGCGACAATAAAAACACAAACAACTTTTTTACCATCAGGAAAGAGATCAAGCCCGAGGAAGGATTAAAGGATTCGTTCTATACAGAATGGGACAAGATGATAAAGCAAAAGACGCCGTACAACGACTCTTCGTATTTCGACGACGGCAACACATTCATCCAGACGGTTTATCCCAAATATTTGGGTGCCCCTGCAAACGATCTGAAATACATTTACTGCGGCATAGTCGGCCTTGAGGGAAAAATCGATGATACTGTCATGAAGACCAAGATGAAAAACATAATATCCGGGATAAACATTTCGGAATGACCGCAAATGCAGGGGAAGTTGATCCCGTCATTGGCATTATCGGCGGCACAGGGATCATGGGCAATATTTTCAAGAATTTCTTCAAGAATAACGGTTTCGAAGTCATGACAGCTTCAAGATCGACTAAGCTTTCAATCGGGGAATGTGTGCAGAAAAGCGACATCGTTGTTATTTCCGTGCCGATTGACAAAACCGTGGAGGTGATAAAAAATGTAGCCCCGCTGGTTAAACAGTCGGCCCTGATGATGGATCTGACATCGCTTAAAAAAAAGCCGGTTGAAACGATGCTTGAATATTCCAAATCATCGGTTGCCGGTGTTCATCCGATGTTCGGCCCCGGCGTCAAGGATTTGAAAAACCAGACAATTGTCCTCTGTCCCGCACGCGGAGAGAAATGGTTTGCCTGGATAAAAAAGATATTTGAAAAAAACGGGGCCAGGGTCAGGGTAAGCTCTGCCGAAGATCATGACAGGATGATGGCCGTTATCCAGGGCCTCCTGCATTTTATTTCGGTTTCATTCATCACTACACTGAAAGATCTCGGCATCGATGCGGAAGAGAGCCTCGATTTTGCAAGTCCTTTTTATTCCATGTTTTTGACAATGGCCGCAAGGATTTTAAACCAGGATCCGGAACTTTATGCCGGGATACAAATTTTAAACCCGCTGACGCCGGAAGTTTTAAAGCCATTTTTGAAGAACAATGAAAAATTATACAAAAGCATTATAAAAAAAGACAGGGCGGGATTCACAAAACTTTTCAGGGAAGCTTCCGGCCATCTAGGCAAATTCAAAACAAGTGCCGTCAGGGAAAGCGGCAGGATCATCGAAGCCGTCTTAAACCGGCGGAAAACTCCACCGGTATAATTCAAACAGGAAGCAGGCTGCATTCTCCAATATTTTCATCTTTATGATGCCATTTTTTGACAAAATATATTATAATGCATCCGATGGAATTCACAAGATGCAAATGGGCAGACAAAAGTGCGGAGCTTTCACTTTACCATGACAGGGAATACGGCGTGCGGGTGAGCGGCGACGTCAAATACTTTGAGCGGCTCATCCTGGAAATTTTCCAGGCGGGATTGAGCTGGGGAACCATCCTGAAAAAAAGAGAAAATTTCAACAGGGCATTCGACAATTTTAATTTTTATAAAATCGCGGCGTATGATGAAAAAAAAATCGGGACACTTATGAATGATCCCGGCATTATCCGCAACAGGCGGAAAATTGAAGCGGCTGTTTACAACGCCGGAAGGTTTGTCGAAATCGTCGGGGAACATTCCTCCTTTGACAGCTTCATGACAAAACTGTCTGTGAATGACAGGGATGAGGTGCTTCGAATTTTCAGGAAAAACTTCAGGTTCATGGGGCCGCTCATAGTTGAGGAATTCATGATGAGCGTCGGCTTCTGGAAGGTAAAGCACGAAAAAACCTGCTTTATGTTCAACGAAAATTAATTTACCGGGAGAATAATATGAAAACACTGTTTATAGGTGCCGGCAACATGGCCCAGGCAATAATCAGCGGGATAATAAAAAAAGGCATTATGAAAAACGAAGAAATATCCGTTTATGAAATCAACCGGGAAACGTGTGAAAAAGTCAGCGCCGATTATAAAATCAACATTATAAATAAACTCGACGGTGAAATATCCGGGTTTGATCTCGTGTTTCTCGCCGTAAAACCCCAGAGCTTTTCGGGCTTCATTACGGATGACGAAATGAAAAAACTGCCCGCACTGATTAAAAAGGAAGCGGTGGTCGTCTCCATAATGGCCGGAATAACGATTGAAAAACTCGGGGCCTTTTTCGGGAATGAAACCGTCATAATCAGGGTAATGCCCAACACGCCGGCCCTTGTCCTTCAGGCGATGAGCGCAATTTCAGGATCAAAAAACGCCAATGAAAAACAGCTGAATGCAGTAAAAACAATATTCGAAGCCGTGGGCAAAGCCGAGATCATGGATGAAAAAATGCTCGATGCCGTTACGGCATTGAGCGGATCAGGGCCGGCCTATGTTTTTACTTTCATCGAGGCCCTGACCCAGGCCGGTGTGCTCTGCGGTCTCTCAAAACAAGTTTCGGAAAATCTCGCAGTTCAGACAATAATCGGCTCCTGTTTAATGATCGGCCCGGATAACCCGGTGGAAAGCTTAAGGCACAGAGTGACATCCCCTGCCGGCACAACCATCGAAGGGATTGCCGTACTTGAAAAGCAAGGTTTCAGATCGGCGGTAATCGAAGCCGTGCGTGCGGCATTCAACAGGTCGAAGGAATTAAGCGGCAAAAAAACGCCTGATTGCAAATGATTAAAAACAATCTTGACAAAACTCTTTATAAAAGTTAATTCAAAAAGAGTAACCGGAGTTTAACAAGTGATAAATATAAGACCCTTTAAAGGTTTAAGAGCCAACAAAAATTATTTTGATAAAATCGTTGCCCATCCGTATGATGTCCCCTCATTGAATGAAATCAGGGAAGCCGTGAAAAACAACCCCCTTTCATTCTACAGGATATCCCGGTCGGAAGTCGACCTGGAGCCGGGGACGGACCCGCATTCGGATGAGGTCTATAAAAAGGCAAGATCAAATTTTGACGAATTCAGACAAAAGGGCCATCTTGTCCGCGACGACAAACCTTCGTTTTATCTGTACAGGCAGGCAGTCGAAGGATTCAGCCAGACGGGCCTGATTGGTGCCGTAAATGTCGATGATTTCACAAGCGGGAAAATCAAAAAGCACGAGAACACACTTACCGAAAAGGAAAACGACAGGGCAAGGCACATAGAATCCCTCAATGCGCAGACCGGCCCGGTATTCCTCGCATGCAAGTCACGGCAGGGATTCGAAGAAATAATAGCAGCTGCCGGCAGCAATCCGGCGGAATACGATTTGACCACGGACGACGGAGTGAGGCACACTTTCTGGGTCATTGATAATGACGACATGATAAAAAAAATCACGGATGAGTTCCGCAGCGTTGAGAGCCTCTACATAGCAGACGGCCATCACAGGGCAAGGGCGGCAAGCAGGGTTGCAGAAAAAATGAAAAACGGCACGGACAGGGAGTCAGATTACATCATGTCAATCATTTATTCCCACACGTCTTTAAGGATTTTGCCGTATAACAGGGTAGTCAAGGATTTAAACTGGATGACCCCGCTCGAATTCATCGACAGGGTAAAAAGTTACTTCACCGTTGAGCCGGCCGATCCCAACGATAAAGACGGCGGGTTCAGGCCGCAGAAACAAAAGGAAATCGGAATGTATGTCGACGGCCACTGGCACCTTGTCAAACCGAAGGGAAAAATCGTCAAAAAAAATGATCCCGTCAAATCCCTTGATGTGGCGATTTTGCAGGATTACCTTCTGGACAAGATACTTTTCATCGCAAATCCCAGAACGGATAAAAGGATAGAATTTTTCGGCGGAAGCAAAGCAAGCGCTTCACTGAAACGGGCCGTTGATTCCGGCGAATTCGCCGCTGCATTCAGCATGTACCCGACATCGATTGACGAACTCATGACGGTTGCGGATTTCAATCTTTTGATGCCGCCGAAATCAACATGGTTCGATCCGAAGCCCAGGTCGGGTTTCGTTATTCACGAACTGGATTAAAACCTATGGAATATTATCTGGAAAACAGGATCAAAAATACCCAAATGCTCCCGAAAATCTTGCTGTACATCCTGTTCGGAGCATTATGGTCGTTTTCACAGGTAGGATATTCCTTTTCACTGCTGACGTGGTTTACCTTTATTCCCTTCCTTTACATGATAAAATACGAGGATTATGAAAATGGCACCTTGTATTCCTGGATATTCGGTTTTACCCTCTACATGGTACATTTCTGGTGGATACCCAACTCGCTTGCACCTAATATTTTCATGGGCACGGATTCAAAACTTCTCGAAGTTGTTTCATGGATAATAGCATGGCTCGCCAATACTGCGGTTTGTGCATACCATGGCCTGGTTTATGTGGCAGGTTTTTTGATAACAAGGTATATTGCAAGGCGCAACAAGAGGCTGTTTTATCTTTTTGTCCCTATAGTTTTTACCGCGCTTGATGTTTTTTTCCCGAAATTATGGTTTGATCAGATCGGGTATTCGCAGTATGTTTTTTTCAACTTCTCCCAGATAGCGGATCTGTTCGGTGTCCCGGTAATAACCTTTATCGTATTATCCTGCAATTCTGCATGTGTAAATCTCATAGAAGCATATCTTTACAAAAAGGAGCTTAAAAGGGCCTCGCTGTTATTCTCAAGCGTCATAGCGCTGATCGTACTGTCAAGCATTTACGGTTATTTCAGGTACAATTATATCAACAACGAATACAAAAATTCGCCGGATGTCAAAATCGGGCTGGTGCAGGGCAATTTCAGCGGAGCGGACAAGCTTGATGAATCACTGCATAATGAAATGATTAAAACATACAACGGGCTTTCAAAAATGCTCCTTGACCAGAAACCGGATTTGATAGTCTGGCCCGAAACTGCGATGCCCGTGACTTATGATATTAACGTAAAAAATTATGAGAGGATAAAGCAGTTTTACGGGCCGCCCCTGTTGACCGGCATTCATCTTGCGGAATACAAGAATGACATCGATTACAACGTTTATAATTCACTTGTACTGATATCGAGCAGCAAAAAATACATCGACAGTTACAGCAAAATGAAACTGGTGCCGTTCGCAGAGAGGATGCCTTTCGGCCTTAACTTCCTTTTAAATTTCCTCGGCTACAAGGAGTTCAGCCCGGGGAAAAAGCACAAAATTCTGAAGGTCGGCGACCTGAAAATCGCTCCAAATATCTGTTACGAGGACATTATGCCCGCATTCATCAGGAATTCGCTTAACATAAACGGAGAGGAAGCAAATATTATTATAAATGCGACCAACGACAGTTGGTACGGCAGGACGATCGAGCCGAAAATGCACCTCATGCTTGCACGTTTCAGGGCAATTGAAAACAGGAAGACTCTCGTCAGATCGACATGCACGGGGTATTCAGCGATTGTTACACCCTGCGGCGACATAATCTACCAGTCCGGGCTCTTCAAAAAGGATTATGTTGTAAAAGATGTTCCGATCCTGGAAGATGTGACCATTTACAGGAAATGGGGCTGGATGTTCAAATGGGTGCTGCTGTTTTTCCTTATTGGCACCCTTGTCACCGTATCCTACCGCAAGATAAAATTCAAGAATGACAAGGCGGATATCATCAGAAAAAGGGTTCACAGAAACAACCTTAACAAGCTCTGGCTGGATTGATAATCAACAGGCAGCCCCTGAAAAAAAAACTTGATTTTTTGATTAATTCTTTAAAAAAACTGTCACACTTCATGTCATTCAACTGTATAATATTACAGGAGAAACAATTTTATGAACAAATTTTTTTTATTCACGGCGATGCTGCTTCTGTTTACTGCGGGCTGCAAACAGAAAACAAAAAGTCCATTAATACAAATGGTCAGGGTGGAATGCAGCAAGGCCGCCGGTAAAATAAACAAACCCTTTTACATCGGAAAATTTGAAGTTACTTTCAAACAGTACGATGAATTCTGCAGGGGAACAGGGAAAAACAGGCCTTATGACAGGGGCTGGGGCAGGGAAAACAGGCCGGTGATCAATACCTATTTCGCCGACGATGCGGAGTTTTGCAACTGGCTGAGCAAGAGGGAAGGTTACAGGGAATGTTACAAAAAGACCGTAACCGGCGGAAAAACCGCCTGGATTTGCGATTTTACGGCAAACGGCTACAGGCTGCCCACCTTATCCGAATGGGAATACGCCGCAGCGGGCGGGGACAAAACTTCAGGCTATAAATACAGCGGCAGCAGCAATATAGACGAAGCTGCATGGTATGAAAAAAATTCCGGCGGCGAAACCCATGAAGCCGGATCAAAGGCGCCCAATGAACTGGGCATATACGACATGAGCGGCAATGTATTCGAAAGATGCTGGGACGAGACCGGCAAGGGCAATCAAAACCTGGGTGACAAAATAGTAAAAGGCGGAGCGTTTGACACTAAGGCCATTGCGTGCGAAACAGGGTTCATTCTCCACATAAACAGCGGATACGCAACAGCAGACTGGGGTTTCCGTGCCGCGAGGAATGCGGAATGAATGACACACTGACAATTGTCGCATTATTCAGGATAATCGGGATTAGATAAAAATTTGAGGAGGTGATAATCCGATGAAAATGTTCCTTGTATTTTCTGTAATTTTTGCCGTCTTTTTTTCATGCAAATTTGAACAACACGATATTACGGTTGATTCGATTTATAGGGGCAACCTTCGAAGACAGGGTGCTTATGAAACAAAGCCCTTGATGAAGGTTTCATCCATCAAATGGAAATTTAAAGCCGGAGACAGAATTTTTTCTTCGCCTGTAATCGATGGGGATACTGTCCTGATCGGATCGGATAACTGTTACTTTTACGCTATAAACAAGGTGACTGGAGAGCAATTGTGGAGATACAGGACAAGGGACGGAGTGAGATCCTCTGCGCTTGTTGCATGCGGCATTGTTTATTTTTCGGATTACAAAAATTACATTTATGCCCTGGACAGGAATAATGGAACATTGAAATGGGAATTCAACATGTCAAAGTATTCAAAAGTTAGGCTGGAAAAGGAACAGATTCAAAGCGGGTTTGATGATTATCTTCCATCGCCAGCACTTTACGGGCATTGCATAATAGTTTGTTCGCTCGATCCAGTTCATCCTCTTTTTGCGCTTGATGCGGCAACCGGCAGGGAAAAATGGAAGCTAAAAATCAAAAGCGGAAATTATTTTTACGGATCGCCATCTGTATGCGGCAATACGCTTTACACAGGAGGGATCTACGGAGGCATATATGCTATTGATCCTTCAACGGGAAAAGTCAGGTGGGAATATAAATTAAGCAATTCACCGGTGAGATATTCGATTGTCGTTGGTAATGATCGAACGGTATTTGCCACCACCAAAAATCATATAGCTCTGGCTCTTGACGGTGAAACCGGAAAATTAAAATGGAAGTCAAATGTTACAGAAAACACCTGGATTACCGGAAATCCCGCATACGCAGCCGGAATGCTTTTTACCGGGTCAAGCAATGACAAAAGAATCTTTGCACTTGATGGTGCTTCCGGAAAAACAAAATGGAGCTATTTGACCAGCGGCTGGATTTATTCTTCACCAATCTATGTGGAAGGAATCATTTATGCAGGGTGCTCTGACAGGTGCCTCTATGCACTCGATGCAAAGACCGGCAAGAATATCTGGAAGCATGAGCTCGAAGCCCCCGTTTATTCTACTCCGGCCGTTGAAAATGGCGTGTTATATGTTGGCTGCAATGATGGCTATGTTTATGCCCTTCAATAATTTTTTTTTACGATATTTGCTTGAATTTGATTTTTTCCCATCCTGATGGGACAGGGAAACGTTTACCTGAAGATTTTTACGATTATTAAAGGAGGCTTAAGTGTCTGCTAATGAATCAAAAAGAAAAACACAACCGGATGACATCAGCCTGATTTCATCGTCTCTCAATGGCGACAAAATTGCTC
Organism: Spirochaetota bacterium; assembly: GCA_046703745.1. GTDB lineage: Bacteria > Spirochaetota > GWE2-31-10 > GWE2-31-10 > JAFGQB01 > CAZHHK01. The sequence goes on along the minus strand of JBJKSS010000216.1, from coordinate 14,566 downwards.
TTGAAAAACTTGTCATGCGGTACAAGGACTGGATATTCAACCTTGCCATCAGGATGGTTAACGGCCCGCAGGATGCGGAAGATGTAACGCAGGAAATACTCATCAAACTGATAACCCATCTTGACAAATTTGATGAAAAAAAGGCTTCCTTTAAAACCTGGATCTACCGCGTTGCAGTCAACCACATGATCAACATGAAGAAACGCGGCATCGAAAATTGCAGCATCAATTTTGACAATTACTATGAAAGGATGGATCATATCGATGACAGGCGGCCCGTTGATTCCCCTGAAATAAAGGCGTTGATACAGGACACTCTCACCAATTGCATTATGGCAACCCTTGTCTGTCTAAAAAGACTGCCGCGCCTGGCGGTGATTTTAAGCGTGATTTTCGGCATAAACCCGAAAACCGGCTCTGCGATTCTCGGCATTTCATACGACAATTACAGGAAGATACTGTCACGTTCAAAAAGCAAATTGAAAAAATTCATGGGCACGACCTGCAGCCTGGTGAATAAAAACGCAAAGTGCAAATGCGAATTGAAAATCACGGGTCTTATAGAGCAGGGGTACAGGGATCCGAAAAATCTGATTTATGACGATTTGAAATACGACAGGCTCATCAGGGATATTGCAGGAGGGAAGACAGTCAGATTCATTGATAAATATTTTAATAAATTCGAAGGGCTTTTTCGTTCCCAGCCTTTCTGGGAAGCGCCAGGCATGACCGACTGGCTAAACGGATTGCTGAACAGCCGCGACTTCAGGGAAATATTCAACCTGGATTGAAACTTAAAATTTTACCAGCCCTCTTGATTTCAGGTTCAAATATACCCCCTTCATTATTCCATCCCTGTTTACCCTTATATTGCGGATAAAAACCTTCTTAAGCATGAGGTTCATCATCCTGGGGAATAAATTCTGGAATGGATATTTTTTCAAATTGATGATATCTTCGGCAATTTTGATTCCCAGGTTCCCCGCTTTCTTAAACGCCCGTGAATTTTCATCGATCTTACCGTGTCCGATAGAAACCCCGAGATAGCCGGATACATAAGCTCTTTTGAATATGCCCTTCGTAAAGGTGAGAGCAAGTTTTTTCGCAGTTTTATTCGCTCCTATCGCACCTGCGGAGGAGATGCCGGCAAAGTATTTACCGCCGAAAGAGGAGGTGTATACCTCGAACATCCCGATCCTGTCGATGATAAAATTCTTCATTCTTGCGCACATATCAATGCCGTAAGTGGGCGAGCTTAAAATAACACCGTCACTCTCACGGATTTTTTCGACAAGATTTTTGACATCATCATCAATTGAACAAAGGCCGGTCCGCATGCATGAAAAGCACGCCCTGCAGTATTCCACCCTGTAATCAGGCAGATAAATTTCCTCTGTTGAAGCTCCCTTCATTGCTGCGGACTCAAGGGCCTTTCTAACGAGTCTTGCAGTAGTGCCGTTTTTATTCGGGCTGCTTATAACGCCTGTAATCTTCATATTTTCTCCAATTATTTATTTTTTCCAATTCCACCGATGATCATGTCAACGATTTTACAAACAGTATTCTCAATCGAGCTCCCGGACCTTTTACCGCCTGAAAGGACGACGCGCAGACTGATACCGAAGAGCATTTCATTGAACATCTGCGCCGCTATTTCAGGATCGATATTTTTTAGAGAGCCATTTTCAATCTGCCCGGAAAAATAATCCTTAAACATCCTGGTCTGCTCTTCAGCCATTTTAAGATAAATCCGGCGCAATTCATCTATCCTCATTGCTGCGGAGAGCCCCATTATCACGCTCTTGCCCTGACCGGTTATCATTGAAATGAAAGTCACCCCCATCTTGATCAAATCTTCCCTGAGATTACCGCTCAAGTCTTCACCGAACATTGATCTGATTTTTTCAAGTGGAGAATAATACCTGATCATTTCCATTATGAGGTTTTTTTTCGTTTTAAAATGCCTGAAAATGGTCAGTTCATTCACACCGGCTTTTTTTGCCATAAAACTTGTTGTGGCGCCTTCATATCCATACTCGTTGAAAGCATCCATTGCAGCGGTAATGATTTTTCTTTTTGTTTCTTCTTTATTTCGCATAAAACCATTCCAATGTTAGTATGTACTTACATATTATTAATCGTTGAAAATGTCAACATCAAACATATGATTATTCAAAAATTTTAACTGACCATAACGCATTTGCATAAAAAACAAATTAATGATAACCTGCCTTATTGTCTTCCCAAGGAAAAAAATGATTTTAACTGTATGCCTCAACCCGACTTTACAAAAAACTATTGTGCTGAATGACCTTGCTGAAGGCGAGGTAAACCGCAGCAAAGAGTATTACTTCGATGCTTCCGGCAAGGGAATCAACGTATCGAGGGTTTTGTCTCAGCTCGGTGAAAAGGTCATTCACCTGACCTGGCTGGGCGGCAGGCTTAAAAACATTTTCCTTGATGAATCCGGGAAAGACAACTTTATACTCAAATACGCTTCTTCTGATTCAGACATACGGTTCTCCTATACTTTGCTTAACGCAGTGAAACATTCCACAACAGAAATCGTCGAGGAAGGCGAAAAGATTGATGCAGATATTGAAAAAAAAATTTCAAGATTATTCCGCAAGTGCATTAAAAAATCAGATGCTGTGGTGATCTCAGGCACAAAGGCGCCCGGTTTTTCGGATGATCTTTATCCGGGGCTTGTCAAAATTGCCAAATCCTTTAAAAAGACAATTGTCCTCGATTTCAGGGGAAAAGACCTTTTGAATTCCCTTAAATACCGGCCGGATTTCATAAAAATAAATCTGCAGGAATTTTTGCAAACTTTTTTCAATGGCAGGAAACCGAAAGAAAGCTCGATTAAAAGCAAACTCCTCGAATTGTATGAAGAGTATGGAATTACAACTATCCTGACCGACGGGTCAAAAAACATAATATACAACGATGGTTCCATGCTGAAAAATTATTCTCCCCGCAGGATACGGCCTGTAAACACAACAGGCTCAGGCGATGCATTCTGCGCGGGATTTATTTCTGGTTTTCTGAAAGCCGGCTCTGTCCCTGAAGGCGTGAGGCTCGGCGAGGAATGCGGGAGGAAGAATGCGGTTAATGTGAGGCCGGGCATTAATCCATCATATTAATCCAGAGAAATTAATAAATCATGTAATACCATTCTTTTTCAGCCATTTTCTGTGATCTGCGGTTATCATTGACAGCACATTTGACAACAGGATTTTTTTTGCAAATTTCAATTTCCAGAATTTGTTTATCAATGAATAAATGCCGAACAAAAGCGATCTGTCACCCTTCGTTCTCAAGTGGGCTATGTCCTTGGGCAGGGCAAAGCCATTCTTTTTTATGAATTCATAAAAAATGCCGTAAGACGCCGTTTTCAGACCTGTTTCAGGCGGTATATATCCGTTTTTTGAGCACCAGTCAGTCTTCAGAATCATTTTATGAATGTCGTTATACGATGTTTTGCCGGTTATAAAACCCGCAAGATTTGACGACTGCATCTGGGCATAGTTGACCGCCCATTCGTTTATCAATGATCCTGCGTTTTCATTAATAACAATAATCTGCTTGTTTGGCAGGGACTCATGGTGCTGCCCCATGCTGAAGGCCCTGCTGAAAAAAGACCGCATTTCAGCAGATATGGAAGGATCGGTGAATTCGAAAATCATTATACTACTGTCCATTAATTTGTCGTATACTGCCTGAAAATCGTCCTTTTGATAAATGCAATTACCCAGCATACATGCGAGATCACCACGGCAAAAATTAATTTTATTCTTGTCAAATAATATGACCTCCGGACCGTTTTTCAAAAATTTCCCGATCTTTTTTATTGTATCGCTTTCCCCGCTGTCATCCGTCAATATAACGACCTTACTGTTTATTTTTTCAGAATCATCCAGCATCGTTCCTTTTAAACTGGAGGTAAAAATAATGTATTCGACAAATTTATTCAACTTGTCCACGATATATTTATTTTTCTTCAACTCCATGTCCAATGCTATTAACCCGCTGTCTTCCGCTGCATATTTATCACATAATTCATTGAAATCCTTGATTGCCAGATAATCGTGAACCCTTGCAGAACTTATTATGCCATAGATATATTTACCCGAAAAAATTTTCCTCCCCGCTTTACTTGCAATTTTATCAAAAAACAACTTTATATCCGGAGGAAAAATGTATGCATAAACCGGGGATATTATTATTATAATATCAGCGTTGTCGACTTCGGCACACATTTCATCCCGGTATTCTTTTTCATTGATGAATTTATTGATCTCCTTTGAAATCATGAATAATTCGATGTCATCTCCGGTTTGATTTTTTAAAATTTTCTCTATATATCTGTAATAATGATAAGAAATTGATTTTTCGCCTTTGGGGCTGAAATTTAATGATAGAATTTTCATCGTCATTCCTTGTATTAAAATTATTTGTTGGCAATATTGCTTTAAAAGGACAGTTTAATATTTTATTGCAGGACAAGTCAAATAAAAGAAAAATTTTTTAATAAATAATTAAGAATAAAAAAATCAGGGACAATTTTGGCGGCAAAAGACCTTTGGCGGATCACATCTGTACGATATCGTATCCGTTTTGTTTCAGCAGGTTAATAATCCGAATTTACCTGTGAAAAAATTAATATCCAGTATCACAAAATAATTCTTATCATCTTTACCGGATACATTATATGAAAAATGCGCTTATTGTTCAACAATTTTCATCCGGTAAAAAAAGCCTCAAAATTGAACATGGTTTTTCTGCCTTGAAATCAAGACAGACGGCTCAGAAGCAATATATAATTCATTTAAAAAAAACATTTACTTAAAAACAAAATATATTAAAATTAATATATCGGAAATGTTCTTATGAATGCAAAAACGATAACGCTTTTTTCAATGATTATAATTTTATGTTCGTGCCTCCAGTCATTACACCCTTTTTTTACAAATGACATCCTGATAACACAGGATGAAATCACCGGCAAATGGCTCGATGCCAGTGGAAACGAATGGGAATTCTCAAAGAACGCGGGACAAAAAAATTACAGTCTCATTTACAAAGAGCGTGGAAAAGAAACAGAATTAACCGTTAACGTATTCATAATAAACGGCAAAACATTCATTGATCTTTATCTCAAGCCGGGATATTTGAAAAACAACAATTCTCTCTATGACTTCACACTTGTACCGGTGCACCTCCTTGTCAACATTGAAATAACGCGGGACATTCTGAAACTCAACTTCATAAATCTCGATTTCATAAAGGAATACGTTAAAACCATGAAGGATAAAATAAAATTCGAGGAGAACGGCACCATATACGGTTTCATTCTGACGGATGACTCCGAAAATATAGTGATGTTTCTGAAGACGATCAAATTTGATGACGGCAAATTGCTGTTTTTCAAAGAATTAAAAAGGATTAAATGAAAATCGCCGCTTAACATCCCGCCATTTTAGCAGATTAATTTTTATAAATAAAAAATTTAACCGGGTTGTTTTCTGACAATAAATATAATATAATATTTTAAACTACAGCTTACGCACGTAACAGAGTGGTATGTTTTTTTTAAAACAGGAGTCCGAATGGATTTTGAAACGGAATGGCAAAGCAGGCTTGAAGAAAAATTCGGAGAAGTCGATCATACACTCCAGATACAGTCGGCCGGCAAGCCGCGGATAAGCGTTTTTTATTTCGAAAACCTCCCGGCAAACAATCTTACCGCCATCACATGCGGGCTTTCCAATGCAGATATGCCTGACTGGAAATACGCAAGACCCGAGCTCATGGTGAGCCTTAACACGAAGGATAAATCCTGGGGGCTTGCCGCAGGATATTTTGCGTCCGCGTTTTACAGGGAAAAACTTTTTATCTACGGCAGTCTTTTCACCATGGAAGAACGCATCTCGCCGGAATCAAACATGACGGGTTTTTTTGAATACATCCCGTCGTTTCTTTCCGCTGAAGAGGCGACATTCATTCTTTCCGACAGGAAAATAATCCTGGCCGGCATGTATCCTGTCTACAGGGAGGAGCTCGACCTCTTCAATAAAATAGGTGTGGAAAATTTTTTCCGCATGAAGGACTTCGACATGTATGATGTTACAAGGAAAAACCTCGGGCTGGAAGAAACATGAGCGGCAGCAAGACATTCAGCCTGAACTATATTTCGGTCGTTATACTTTCTGCATTGTCAGGGCTTTTGTCCGCAATGTCATTCCCCTCATTCAACTTATACCTTCTTGCATTCATTTCATTCGTGCCGATGTCCGTCATAATTTACGAAAACAACCTGAAAAAAACCATTCTCGGATTCGTCATCTATCCTGCGGTTTTTTTCGGCATTCATTTTTACTGGATAATTTTTTACATGCTTGGTGAAAACAGTCTGGCAACCGCAGCCTTAAGCATGGCAGTCGTCATCCTGGTAATGATTTTCTATTACCTCACGGCCGCAGTTATTGCCATGCTCATTTTAAGGAAAATGAGATTTTTCAAAGGCATCGTTCTTGCCGGCATTTTTACAATACTCGAATTCTTGAGAACAACGGGCTATCTCGGATTTCCCTTCGGCATTTTGGGCTATACACAGTGGAAATTTCTCCCTTTAATCCAGTCGGCGGACATCGGCGGTATTTTCATTATAATTTTTCTTCTTTATTATTTCAATGCCGTATTCGCCCGGCTCGTGATAAAATTTTTGCGGAATGAATTGCGGTTTTCAATCACCCATTTTATGAAGAATAATTACGAAGCGGCGTTATTGACGGCACTACTCATTATTGATCTCGGCTATGGCTTTTACAAACTGCATGAAGCTTCAACGGAAGACAAATTAATCCTGAAAAAAGAGAGAGCCGCGCTCATTCAGGGAAATTACGACAACAATTCGGGATGGAAAAATATTTATACGGGAAACCAGGCAAAGGGAAGCACTTTCCTTCTTCACCCGGAAAAAATAAAAAATGCCGAACTTCCGGGCAACACCGGCGAAGAAAACGGTGCCGTAGTTTGCAGGCGGCTCATGAAACTTGCGGGCAAGGCATCCGTCTACAAGCCGGGGCTATACGTCTTCTCGGAAACCGCAATACTGGATTATTATGAATACTGCCTGACAGATGTCATGAAGCATCAGGATGATCCGGGTTATTTTTTAAAACCGGGCATGGAAAGTTATTATAATTCCTCAATAATTTATACCGGCCTTAAAAAACTCGGCGCCCCGGCGCTGCTGGGCTCACCTTTCATGGAAGTCGAACGCAATTACAAAGTTAAAAGGTACAACGGCATCCTGTTTATCGGCACAGACGGCAAAATTATCGGGAAATACGGCAAGATCAAACTTGTGCCTTTCGGGGAATCATACCCGTTTTATAAAAACAAATGGCTCAATAAAACTCCCCCGTTCAGTTACATACTCCACTATATTTATGATTCTTTTGACAGGGCAGGAGCAACCAACTGGACACCGTGGAAAGAATACACCGTGTTCACTCACCCGTCAGGTGATTACAGATTTTCTTCGCTCATCTGCTACGAGGACACATTCGGAAATATTGCACGGCGTTTTGTACTGCACGGTGCACAGGTGTTATTCAATCATTCAAATGACTCATGGTCGTACTCCGACAGCGCCCAGGAGGAGCATTTTTCAATTGCCGTATTCAGGGCCATTGAAAACAGGAGGGATCTTTTGAGAAGCACCGATTGCGGATTGACCGGACATATCGATGCTTACGGGAGGATTGTGAAAACCATCCCGATGTGGAGAGCCGGCTGCCTGATCACAGATTTTACTCCAAGAAGTACCCTGACATTCTATACACTGCACGGTGATGTTTTTGTGCTGATCCTCGCGCTGGCTATTTTACTGATTATCATGGCAGAGTTTATTTTATTTAAAATCCAGTATAATTGATCCGTCCCAGGTTTTGGGCGGATTCTTGATAAAATCACTGCACCTTTTCATATACATGGATACAATATAATCATCGGGATTCAACATGTTCAATTCCTTGTAATATTCCAGTGAAGATATGAAATTTCCCATTTTATAAAGTTTAAATGCCTTTTTATATTTGTCCATATAATCGTCTCTCAAAGCCATCTGGTCGAATTCAACAGCGAATATACTGGTCGCAATATCTTTGCCCTTGACCTTGACACGATCGATCTCCCGCAAATGCACCTTGCCTTCAATCTTTTTATATATTGTCTCGGAAATCAGAATTTGCTTCCTGTAATATTTTGTCAAACTCTCAAGCCGTGCCGCAAGATTGACCGTATCTCCGATTGCTGTATAGTCAAACTTGGTGGAAGCGCCGATATTTCCCACTATCGCATTGCCTTCATGGAGCCCGATCCCGATCTTTAGACCTCTTGCCGGCATTTTCAGGTTTGAGACATTTATTTCAGACAGCGCTTTTATCATTGCTACAGCAGCATTTACGGCCCTCATAGCATTGTCTTCATAACTCACAGGGGCCCCGAATATCGCAAAGATCGCATCACCTATGAACTTGTCTATATTACCGCCGAAATTTTTTATAATATCAACCTGGGTATCAAAGTAGGCATTTAAAAAGGAAACCACATCTTCGGGGTTGTTGCTTTCCGTTATGTTTGTGAATGAGCGTATGTCGGAAAAGAGCACGACAATATTCCGATTTTCGCCGACCATCAAATCTTTATCGGAATCTTTTTCCACCAGATCGTTGATAATCTCATCAGGCACAAACTTGGAAAAAACATGGCGTATCCTGTTTTTCATTTCATTGATCTCTTTAAACAGCATTGCATTCTCAAAGATCAGGCCCGCACCGCCTACAAACGTATTGATGTTATCCGTAATAAATTCGGAAAAATAATTATTCGACAGGTTGCCCAGATGCAGGGTTGCGACCACCTCGTTCCCCTTGCCGATTAATTTATGATATGAATACGAACTGATTTTTTTATTATCCAGCCTTTCCTTGTCCAGGACATCCCTCTTTTTTGATCCACAATAGGTCAATTTGACATTTTCCATGTTTAGTGCCGGAAAATGAACATAAAAATCACTCAAACAAACCTTCATGAAATCATCAATATCCTTTTTGTATATCTTGTCATCAAGTAAAATGTATGCATTCACCTGTTTTTTATATTCAAACATCATTATCGATATATTGGATTCACAGACTTTTTTCAACAGATCAAGCATCAGGGAGACCGTATCATAAATTGAATTAATTGAAGATTTGCCTACATCACCCAGCAGATTAAGAATTATGGACTGAAACAACTGCCTGTCAAAAGTTGTGCCGATCATTTCGATTATCCTGTCCCGGGAGAGATTTTTTGAATCATCCCTGATAACAGGCAAGTCATATTCCTTGTGATTTATCAATCGTTCAACTTCCCTGAGAAGGTGGTCAAGATTGTCGAAATCCTTCGTGACAAATGTGTCCACACCGGACGCTACCGCCCAGTATTTATCCTTGTCCCCGGATAAACTCGTATGCATGATTATCGGTATATCCCTGGTTCCCCGGCGTGATTTTAACAACCTGCTTGCCTGGTATCCCTGCATTACGGGCATCTCTACATCCATAATAATCAGGTCGGGTATGACCGAATATGCCTTTTCTATTCCTTCGGTGCCGTTTTTCGCCCTCTCTACCTCATATCCTTTTTCTTCCAGAACCTGCGTAAGTATTCCGGCAATAACGTCAGAATCATCAACGATCAATATTTTGCTCATATTTTTACCCAATTAATTTTTTTACTTCTTCAACCAGGTTTCCCCTGTCAAAATCCGATTTTATTATAAATGAAACAGTGCCGGATTTTTTCAATTTTTCCTTCAATTCTTTATTATCCGCGGATGATACAACTATGATAGGAACATTATTGTACTTCTTGTCCTTTCGTAAATTTTCTATGAATGTTATGCCGTCCATCCTCGGCATATAAATATCCGTAACCACAAGATTAAAAAATCTTTCTTTCGCTTTTTCCAAACCCTCGATACCGTCATTGGCGGTTTCAACATTATAATTCTCAAGCTCAAGTATGGACTTCTCTATCTCGCGTGTGGAATACGAATCGTCGACCACGAGGACATGCTTGTATTCACGACTGTCAACGGAATACTTCTTCCTCGAATCAATGTTCCTGGTGCCTTTCAACAGCTTGACTATTTCAGGAACATACAGGATATTTACTATATTAAAGCTCTCATCAAAAACTATTCCCTGGATCACCTTCAGTTTATTCAAATTTTTAGGCAGGGGTTTATAAACCAGCGACGAAAACTGAATGATCGAATTTACGATGATCCCTGTAACTTCGCCAAAATTCTCCGTTATCAGGACATAGAGTTTGGAGCTCTGTCCCCTTATATCCTTGTTCAAAATATCCGACAAATCATAAACAGAAATTAACCTGTCCCTCAATCTTATTGCCTTTTTATTCAGCAAATCAAGTTTCTCATCTTCATTAATGATCAATAATTCCTTCACAAAATTTGAAGGGATTAAAAATTTTTCACCGGCTGATTCAACAAAAAAACCGTCAAGGGTCGCCATCGACAGGGGCAGCATCAAGACAAATTGCGATCCCTCATCCTTCCTGCTGTTCAAAACAATCTTGCCTTTTACCTTTTCAATGTTATAACGGACTATATCCAGGCCGACACCCCTTCCGGACAACTGGCTTACGGTATCATTTGTCGAGAATCCCGGTTGGAACAAAAACGCATTCAATGCCGTTTCATCCATGTGCATGATTTCTTCCTGAATATGCGGATTAAGGGCAATCGCCTTTTTTCTTATTTTTTCATAATCGATACCCTGTCCGTCATCTGTGATCTGTATGATAATGTTGCCGTTTTCGGAGCTGCATTTAATGATTATCTTGCCTACTCCCGGTTTGCCTTTTTTTTGCCTCTCTTCCGGAAGCTCTATGCCATGATCCACTGCGTTCCTCACTATATGAACAATCGGATCATGGATTTTTTCAAGTATTACCTTGTCTATCAGTATGTCGGTTCCGCTTATCTCAAAATCAATTTCCTTGCCGGTCTGGATCGCGGTCTCTTCTATCATTTTTCCCATTGTTCCCATTACCAGTTCCAGGGGCAGCATTCTCAAGCCTAAAATTTCTTCCTGCACCTCGAATGTATTGCGCTCAAGCAGCGGAAGGGTCTCCAGGAAATTTTTACGTATCATTTGAATTTCTTTCAGGCACTCGGCATGCAGTTTATCATAATCCTTTGTGCTCCGCCTGTTCTGGGAAAGGATCAAAAGATCGTTAAATTTTTTTTCCAGCTCAGTTAAGGCGTGGTTTTCCTTTTTAAACTGGAATTGCCTGATAATCAAATTGTTTATATTCTTGATAATGTCGTCAATCTTGTTTACCTTTATACGTATCGTTTCTTCCGTTGAAGAAAATGTTTTTATCCCCTTATCAACGGCCCCTTTTTGCGCAACAGAAATATCCCTGTTCCCCTCTTTTTGTCCCTCCACGGCAGCCTGTCCCGCATTAATTGCAAGATCATCCAGGCTGAACGGGTCATTCGCATAAGCCTTTTCATAAGTCGTCAGGATATTTTTAATTTCAAAAGAATCCTCTTTGACAGATGCTATCTTGTCTGCACCCAGCCGCAGATAATTGGTTGAGATGAAAACCAGCTGGATCAGCGGTTTTGATATCCCATAGCGCTTTTCTTTCACACCCTTAAAAACGGTCTCCAGTCCATGAGCTATTTTTTCAATATTATAGAATTTCAGCATCCTGGACGAACCTTTGATCGTATGCAGATATCTCAATAACCTGTTTAATTCCTCTTCATTCCCGGGATCTTTTTTCAGCACAAGAATGACAGAATCAATAAGATCTATATTTTCCCTCAATTCGAACAAATAATTTTCAATAAAAGCATTTCTATCCAGCGCCATCTGTATGTCCTTCGCCTTTTATTTTATGAATCCATTTTTCGCACATAGAAAAAAAGTATTTGCCGTTAAACCCGTCCAGTAAAATCTGATAACAATGAGAACCCCGGTTTATATATTGTTCAATATGGATGAGGCACTTTTCAAAATCACGGCATGCCGTTTTATTATTATTCTCAAGATACAACCTGGCCCTGTAAAACCTGGCGGGCCAGAATGAGGGATTCTCAACCAGGGATCTGTCAAACATGGCAATTGCCTCATTATCATTATTTTTCATCATGGACATATAGCCAGAAATATAACAAAACACCTCGTTTTCGCCCGCTGCTTCCCTGAATTGTTCCAGTAAATTCCCGGCCCTTAAGAATTCATTGTTATTCAAAAAATAAATGATTTCGATCAAGATCAGGGCAAGTTCATATTCATTGTTCCCCGGCAAGCTGAATAATTTGTTGTTCAATTTCTGGCATGCATAGTCAAGTATGAGGTTCGGATCCGGTATTTTTGCCGATGATTTTTTGATTTCCGCCCTGCCTTCATGATTTTTTATTTCGTCAATTAAAGGGGCCGTAATAATTTTGAAGACTTCTCCCCTCATGCTGTTTTTTTTCCGGAAAAAATAACTTCCCCTCACCTCCCTTAATTCCAACAGCGGGTTTGAGACGAACGGAACTTCGGAGGAAGAGAGGAACAAAAAACCGTCGTCTTTCAATAATTCGACAATGTCATTTATGATAAAAGGGAACCTGTTGTTTTCAAAATAGATCAGTACATTTCTTAAAAATATGAGATCAAATTTTTCTTCGATTTTTTCATTTTTCAGATTGCTTAAATTTACCGCACGTTTGTTGATTTTATCAAGGACATCCCTGTTTATCCTTAAAAATTTTTCTTCTTTCTCCGATATTTTTTCAACAAGACCATGATATTTCCTGCCGTCATCGCGAAACGAATTCTTTTTGTATAATCCGGCTTCAAAGAATTTTAAAACGTTCCTGCTTACATCGGAAGCAAAAATGAAAAACAGTTCTTTTGACCCGAAAAATTTTTCTGCCGCCAGAAACAATGAAATGGCCTCTTCGCCCGTGGAGCACGCCAAGCTCCAAATCTTTACAGGATAACCGCTCCTTTCCTTCATTTCCGGAAACACATGTGACAAAAGAATATCAAAATGTTTTTCCTCCCTGAAAAAATAGGTTTCATTAATGGTAATCGTATCTATAAAAAAAATGTGCTCGTCTTTATCATTTTTTGTTTTTTCCAGATATTGATCAATACCGATGTTAAACAGTTCCAGCCGTTCCTTCAAAAAATTTTCCAGCAGGGAATAATTGGTATCGGGCAGTATGATCCCTGTTGAAGCTTCTATATAATTCCGAACGGCCCTCAATTCACATATACCTAGTTGTTTGGTCAATATCATTCTCCGACAATTTTCAGTAAAATCTCCGGAATATTCAGCAAAGGCTGAATATATGTTGCCGCATCCAGTTCGATCGCCGCCTTCGGCATCCCGAAAATGGCAGATGTAGTCTCGTCCTGAACAATCGTGGTGCCATTATTCCTTATGATCTCCAGGCAGCCATTGGCGCCGTCCCTCCCCATGCCTGTCAACAGTATCCCGAGCAGCTTTTCCCTGTATATGCGTGCCGCCGATGAAAAGAGCACATTGACTGACGGTTTCTGGTTTAATTCCTTCGGGCCGTCATCATAAATCAGTTTGTTTTCTGATACTTTCAAATGCATGTCGGATGGCGCCACGTAAAGAATGCCGGAGCGCATAACTTCCCTGTCACCTGCAATTTTTACCTTAATATTTGAAGTTTGATTCAACCATGAAACATATTCATTGTCAAAACCGGATTCCAGATGCTGCACCAGGACGATCGGCAGCGGGAAATCAGCAGGGATCCTTTTTATTATTTCATTGACCGCTATGGGCCCGCCGGTAGATGCTCCCATTACGACCAGTTTAATATCCCTGCTTTTGACGGTCATGTCATTCCAGAAAGAAACATTATCCCGGGAATGTTCCCTGATTAAGTTTGACTTTCCTGATTTACCTGCCGCGGCATTCAATAACAGCTCTTTAAAATGCGAATAAAAAACCGGATCGTTAAAATCCCCTATGTTGGGTTTCTTCAATACATCAACCACCCCGATCTGCAGGGCTTCAAAGCTGCTTAATGCCTCCACTTCCGTTGAAAAAATAAAAATCGGCACGGGATTCTCACTCATGATATGCTTCGATGCGGTAATGCCGTCCATTACGGGCATATTTATATCCATAATGACAAGATCGGGTTTTAACTCATTGTTTTTTTCGATTGCAATTTTGCCATTCGGTGCCTCGCCTATCACTTCTATTTCCCTGTCGTTTGAAAAAACCTCTTTCAGAATGCTCCTGATTAATACCGAATCATCAACAATCAAAACTCTCATTCATGCTTCCTGTAAGTAAAAATTATGGCATCAAATATCAACTTTTCCAGATCGATAAAATATTGAATTTTCCCATCCGGAATGAATCGTATTCCCAAAATGCCGTGATTGTTCAATCTTTCACAAATCCCGCCGGAAAGCAATTTGATTTCCGACAA
>JBJKSS010000215.1:0-6904 GCA_046703745.1 Spirochaetota bacterium | reverse complement strand
TTGACATGTTTCGAAAGCTCGGTGTTACAGAATTAAATCTTGGAGACGGGAGGACAGGCATTATCATGACGGACCTTGCGGTAAATTATCTTGGAGAAGCTTTTATGTTTGACGATATAATGATTTTGAGCCATATAGATGAAATATCAAGTATAGGGTTCAGGGTATTCCATAATTTCGTTAATAACGAAAAAACTATTGCTCTTGCTGAAACAGGGATAATAGCATATGATTATTCCTCCAGAACCATATCTAACCTTCCCGAATTATTTATTAAAAAAATAAAAAATTATAACAATGGTTAATCAGATGAGAAAAATTTATATATTAATAACTTTAATTATTTTCAGCCTTTTTTCGCAATACATTTTTTGTCAAAAAAATTATTCTCATATAATAATTTTAAAAAACGGCAGCGAATACAGGGGGGCCTTGATTAAAATCGACAACAATAACATCGTTTTTAACTTGAATGGAGAAGACAAAATATTCAATAAAAATGATGTATCGAGCATACAACTTCATCAAAAAAGAATGTATGAAGACGTACAAAATGTAAATGAAATCAATGATGAAGAAATAAAATCCCTGTTTAAAGATTCCGATAAATTCAAAACCGGGCAGGATCAGCAGATAGTCACGCTCCTGGATAAAATAAAGGTTGATTTTATTGATAAAAACACCTTAAAAATAAATATCAAAAAAGCATTCAAGGTATTGAACGTGCAGGGCAAGGATTATTCCACACAATATTTTTATTATTTCAAAAATATTTCCAGGGCCAGACTTTTATACGGTATAACCATATCCAAAGACGGCAAAGTCAGCGGTATAGATGATTCGGCAATAAATGATGAGCCGGTCAACAATCAATATCCCCAATATAATTTATTAAACAGGATTAAATTCGGTTTAAAAAATGTCGATATCGGCTCGGTTTTTGTCTGGGAAGCAGAAATAATCAGACACAGGTATGACATTTCAAGACCTTTTTACCTTGAAAAACAACTAATGCTGAATGAAAATGTCTACAAACAGGACATTGAGGTAATTTCCGGCAATGATTTTAATTACGCCTATTATCCCGGCAAAATGGATTTTCATAAAGGAAAAACAAAAAAAGAATTCAGGGATGGAAAATTCATTTTTACATATAAGAATGAATTTATACCCGGATTTACAAAAAGCGAAGAAAACATCCCTCCTGATGGTTATATTATACCCTTTTTCTGCTTCAGTCCCGTTAAATCATGGAAACAGATCAGTTCTGATTATTATGCAGAATATTTTGAGACACCTCCGTCAGACGATATAAAAAAGATGGCAATATCTATAACAACTGACGAAAAAGAGCCGCTAAACCAGTTAAAATTGCTTTACAATTATGTCAACAGAAAGATCGAGCTTGGCGGGGTAAGTATTCAGGACTCATATTTTACTCCGCTTCCTGATAATATTCTGACGAATGCCCCGTCCCTTAATGTGCTTGACAAATCCTACCTCTTTACCAGGATGGCCCAATCATTAAGCATTCCGGTTAAAATGTTTTTTTATATAAAAAATTTCAACAATCCTTTGTTAAACAGTTGCCCCTCTCTGTCACAATTTGATTCGGTGGTCTGTGAATACATGATTAATAACAAGCCATTTTATTTCAGTTTTGAAAATAACAATTTCAATTACAACCAGTATTATTATTCATTAAGCGGGGCGGATGCCCTCGAAATTTCCGGAAGAGATGCCGTCCCGGTCAAGCTGAAAAAAACAAATTCAGCGGACAATGAGTATCATTATGACTATCTGTGTGAGTTGTCTTCGGATAATTCCATGAACATTAAAAAAACAACAACCGTGGCCGGAAGTGATGAATCAAACTGGAGAAACGACAGGTTCCTTTCAAAGGATGAGTTTGATAAAGCCCTTCAGGAAGGTGTAAATTGTTTCGGCAATGATGCCTCTGTTTTAAATTATAAATTCATCAACAGGCTCGATGATTTTGAAAAACCGGTAATTTTTGAGGAAAACATTCATATAAACAATTACGCAATAAATTCCGGAGAAAAAATAAAATTGATAAAAATACCGGAATTAAGGTATTCTGCAAGCATGGTAAACAATACCGCAAGAAGGTTCCCTTTTGCTGCAGGTTCACCATACAGGGCCGTATATACTTACCAAATAATCATTCCCAAAAATTATAAAGTCGGATATCTGCCGAAATCAATAAATATTGAGAATGAATACACCGCTTTTTCATCCGAATATAAAGCAAGCGGCAACAAAATAATTATCAGGATTGTAAATACATTAAAGACCGATATAATTCCTGTCATGGCTTACAGGGAATTGAAAAAAATTATCGAAGAAAAAGCAGAAATAACGAATGACTGGATCATACTGGAGGAAGAATAAATTGAAAAAATATTTTATCCTTATATTTATTATTTTAATATTATCAATTGATGTTTATTCAACGGACAAAATAGTAGGCTGGGATAACAGGGAAAAAACAGGCAATGATATCCGGTTTGACGGGAAAAATTTTTTGCTTGCCGATCAGACAATTCCCCTTGATGATGCTGCATATCTTGAATTCAACATAGAAAACAGGGAATATAAAAATGATAACAGCATCATGGATAATCCGTCGCCTGAAGAACTTTTAAAAAGGGCCGAAGTTTTACAAAAGCAATTTCCGGATTCGTCTTTGCTGATCCTCAATGATGAGGGAATACAGAAACTGAACATGGATGGAAGCCGTTATACGAGAAGCAGATATTCGGTAAAAATAATGAATGAAAAGGAAATATCAAATTATAATATTCTTTCTCTTTATGATGAAAAGGGCAATTATGAATCCAGGATCATTATGGCAAGATCGATTTCACCTGACGGAAGTATTTCATATTTAAAGCCCTCTGATATTTCAATTACAAAACCACATCAGGGTCTGGATTTTTTTAACCAGCATAAGGAAGAAAGAATAATCAAGGCCGTTATTCCGGACGTAAAAGTTGGCTCTATAGTTGATTTTGATTATGAAACTAATGAATTATCGCCGGAAGACAAAAACCAATATTACACATCATGGTATTTTTCAGGTGATAAGCCCGTATATAAATCAAAATTAAACGTAATAATCCCGGCGAACAAACAATACTATTATGTAATGAAAAACTGTAACATAAAACCTGTAATAACAGAAGCCGGTAGATATAAAATTTATTCTTTTGAAAAGGGGATTTCTTCTCCGATTATTTCCGAACCAAACTCACCTCCTGCAGGAGAATTATATCCGTCATTTTTTGGAAGTGTTTTTAAGGATCAAACATATCTTTCAAAATGGTTATCAAAATTTTTAAAGGAACGGCTGGTTTCCAATGATGAAATGAAAAAAACAGTTGAAGCCCTGATTGCCCGGTCAAAAGCTGTTACAGAAGAAGATAAAATATCAATTTTATATAAATTTGTTCAGGAATATATAAATTACAGATCCATAAAAACAAGCCTATCCAGCGGTTTTTCCGGACATCCGGCAATCGAAACCTTTAACAATAGATATGGCGATTGTATCGACAAATCCATTCTTTTTGCCACTCTGCTGGGTATCACCGGTATCGAAGCATACCCTGTTATATTAAGCACGAATGATAATCCTGTGCCATTGTACAATAAAATAGGTGTTATGACAGGCAACCATGCGATTGATGAAATACATTTAAAAGAAAACGGGAATAAAATCATTTATCTGGATACGACAAGCACCACCTACAGGTACCCGTCTTTCAGGGAGGACGATCAGGGAACCCTGGCGTGGAATCCCATGCTTAATACGGTAAATTATATTGAACCTGTTGATGCTTCATACAATACTCAAAAATATACAAAAGAGATCAATTTATCCAGAGACGGCAGCGGTAACATAAAAAGCCATGTGATATATTCGGGAGATGTAGAAGCCGGGATCAGGGAATATTTTTTGACGTTAAGTGCGGATGAAATAAAATCCACATTAAGAGCAATTGTGACAAACGATTATCCCGGTGCGGTTTTGGTGTCCTATAATTACAGCGACCCTGCAGATACAACGAAAAATCTGTCTTTGAATATTCACTATAAATCTGATAATATTGCCAAGAAAAACAATCAATACCTGATTTTTAATATCCCTATAGCATATAATTTCGACTATATTTCGCTTAAAGAAAGAAAATACCCTCTCGTTTTTTCGACAACCATGGGGAAAAATAATAATATTACGGTTTTAATTCCGCCCGGATGCAAACTTGTCGGAATCCCGGCTAACATAAAAATAGAAAATAAATTTTTTTCTTATGAGGCGGAATACAAAATTGACAAAAGCAAAATTGTTTTTCAGGATAAATACAGAAGGTCTTCCTGCAGGATAGAGCCTGCTGATTACAAACAATTCAGGGAAGATGCTTTAAAGATAGATTGTTTCATACGAAAGCCGCTGATTTTTATAGAAAAATAATTAACCCATATCAAAGATTAATACTTGCATAATTATTTAACTTTAATTATAATCGGAAAATAAAAAAATAAGGATCGCTTTATGAAGATTGCTTTTGTTTATTTTACCAAATCAAACACAAAAAAATTCAATAAAATTGCAGAGGGTTTCAAGAAAGAATTGGCTGCATTGGGCCATGACCTGGAAGTTATCGATGGAAATAAAACGCAGGATAAAAAATTAACCCCCTATAAATTCGTAATAATCGGGGCCGAAGCGGTATCATTCTTCGGCGGTAAATTGTCACAAAATTTAACAAGATTCATCAGTAATGCGGGAATGCTTTCCGGTAAAAACAGCCTTGCATTTGTCATTAAATCAACCATATTTGGCACTCAAAAATCATTGATAAGACTGATGGGTGCGCTGGAGCATGAAGGCTTGCTTATCACAAGCGGGGAAATAATCAATAATAGAGAAGAAGCGGCAAGTATCGCAAAAAAAATTATTTTTGAATAATTTTCAATCAAATATATTTTTTCATAATTTCGTGTGCTTCGGCCTTCAAAGCAGGGTTTGACAAACAATATTTTATTATGCCTTCAAAATATCCCAATTTGTCGCCTATATCGAGCCTGTTGCCGCTAAATTCACAGGCATAAAGCTTATCGGCTTTTGCCAGTGCATTTATTGCATTAATATGGTAAAATTCACCTTTTTTATGCTTTTTAAAATCAGCCTCAAGATTTTTAATCAGGTCCGGGGTGAATAAATACCTGCCTACCGATATCATTTTGCTTGGCTCTGTCCCTTTTTGAGGCTTTTCAATAATCTCCTTTACCTTTAACAGACTGTTATTATTCTCAAAGTCAATGACACCATATCTTGAAACATCACCTTCAATCTTTTCAACCGCCAGAACCGACCCTCCTGTCTTATTGTGAATATCTATAAGCTGCTTTGACAACGGGATATCGCTGAACACAAGATCATCGGGATAAGCAATAACAAAAGGTGAATCCTGGATAAAATTTTTACATATCAGGATCGCATGTCCGGTACCAAGCATTTCGCTTTGCCTTGTAAAATAAAAATTCGCATTTTTCTGTTTTATAAGATCGAGTTTTTCAATATCATTCTTTTCCTTGAATGCATTCTCAAGCTCGATTTCCCTGTCGAAATAATCTTCAAGCACCTTTTTCCTTCTGCTTGTAACGATTAATATGTCGTTTATGCCGGATGAAATAAACTCGTCAATGATAAAATCAATGGCTGGCTTATCGATCAGGGGGAACATCTCTTTTGGCACGGTCTTCGTACATGGCAAAAATCTTGTGCCATATCCGGCTGCAATTATAATACCTTTCATAGTTTATTATTCCTTTTTAATCCGTTAAAATCAAGTTCATTCCGCTTTAATCTATTCAATTTCCTTCTCGGAAGTAATTTTACCGTCTTTATCATATTCAATGAGCATTGCCTTCCTGTTATCACTGTATAAGATTTCGGTACGGCTCCTGTCCTGATTGTATTTGGTAATTTTTTTCAGCTTGTCATTTTGATAATTCTCTTCTTTTATCAGATTATCCTTGTCGTCATAATCATAGTAAGTTTTTGATGAATTCAACCCTTGTATTAATTCATAATAAATTACCTTATTATTCTTGTTATAATCAAAATTTTCTATGCTGATCAAATCATCCTTTAAATATCTTTCTATCTTGCCTTCTTTAAGGTTTGATTTGTACCAGGTAATGATTTTTCCACCGGTTTCAAAATTGAATTCTTCTTTTTTGTCAAACTTTCCCTCCTTATCATACGTCATTGTCCAATTTTTAATGATTTTTATGTTATTATTATCGCTGATATCATCTACTTCACCCTTGATTTCCTGTCCGCTTTCATTGTACCAGAAAGTATATTTCCGATCTTTTAAGGTATAATGCTCTTCCTCGATAATGCCTTTTTCTGAAAAAAAAGCCTCCCAGAAAACCGTTCTTGAATCAGGATAAATTTTTTCTATCTGCTTTATCCTGTAATTTTTATCATATTTGAAATTTGTTGTTGTAATCTGATTATTAATGGTATTTAAATCTTTTTCAATTTCGACCATACCTTCCTTATTGTACTGAAAAGTTGATATTTTCAGGGGATTCCTGTCTTTATAATCTATCTGCTTTATTTTATGTCCTGCCGGGTCATAAAAATATTCTTCTGATAAAACCCTCTCCTTATAATATTCTTCCCTTGAAAGAACGTTGATCGTATAAAAATAAAACCAGCTTTTGCTTTCAATATTATCCTTGTACAAAATTTTTCGCCGGATGATATTGTCATTTAAATATTCCTGAAGGACATACTTGTATTTTGATCTGTCCCGATTATCGATTTTAACCAGGCTCAACCCGTTTGAATTTGATCTGTATAATA
>JBJKSS010000214.1:0-8064 GCA_046703745.1 Spirochaetota bacterium | reverse complement strand
CTAAGGGTTGGTCCGAAGGTTAATGTCTCTCTTTTTTTATGCCATCTCCAATTTAGCCTTTAAATTATCCAGTCAGTTTCTAATAATCTTTTCAATGTCAGTTTTCAATTTTGGCAGATGAATATTGATAATATCCCAGACCAGATAGTAATCAATACCGAAATAATGATGGATCAGTCTGTCCCTTGTTCTTGCAATATTCTTCCATTCGGTATCAGGATATTTATCGAGTATTTCGGCGGGTATATTTTTGATTGCTTCGCCTATTATTTCCAGGCTTCTGATTGAGGCTCTTTTTAAAACTTCATTGGATATGAAATTATCAAATAAAATGTCTTGGCATTCCTTCTCAAGGAAAATTATCTCTTCAAGAATATGCCTGGCGTATTCCCTATAATCTTTCATAAATAACCTCATTGTCAATATACGGCTTGATATGAGGGCTTATTGATTCGGAAGTAACGATATCAATTTTCACTTTAATTATATCTTCAAGAATATCACAAGCCTCCATATAATTATGAAAATTTTTTTCTCCTGCCTTGAAGTCTATAATCAGATCAATATCACTTTCTTCATTATTTTCATTCCTTGCATATGAACCAAACAAACCGATTTGAGAAAGTCCGAGGTTTTTCAGTTTTTCCCTGTTTTCTCTTATTTTCCTCAAAATGGTTTCCCTATCCATATACATTTATCCTCCATTCTTTATAATAGTAAACAATGTTTTAAATGTCAATAAAAATGCGGGAGCGCAAGCCCCGGACCCCAGGAATTCGGAGGCACAGCCTCCGTGCCACCAGCCTTTGCGCCGCTCTTGCAACGTATCAACAACAGGTACTTTAATCTTACGGTGCCAGGCGGCTGGCTATATTAATTAAATTTTATTCTTAATAAATCAGGCTGGAGAGGCGGGCGTCGTCATCGACATCCCGAGTTGCAAAAATTGATGTGGCAATAGCCACAAGATTTTTGCTTTTGTCGGGACGTCGCTAACTCCGCCCACCATTTATAATTATAAATTATTTTTTTAACACGCCGCCTGGCTCCTTGCTGGAAGGAATCAAGTTTGATTGTTAGTTAAATACCGCGGCGCAAAATGAAGATAATTATATTTTTAATATCTATTGATTCGAGTATGTCAATGAGATTTTCCCTGTCTTTATTCAACATAGATTGTCTCATTCAATATCTGGTCTTTAACTCTGGGTTTCAGGTATTTTTCCCTTGCAATGTCAATATCCCGGTTAAAAAGCATTTTAAAACTGAGGGGCCAGTTTGCCGGTCTTAGGGCGATCTTTGTACTTAAAGATTAAAAAAACAAACCAGCCCAAGTTTTAAAATTGTCAGGTGAATAACAGTAATATTAATAAATATTCAAAAATTTATCACCATTATAATGAATCATATGATCAGGTATTTCAACGACCCAGACCTCTGTTTCCCACGCAATGTTATTAAAATGTCTTTTAAATTCTTTAAAATCAGGGAATGCTGAAATATATATTTTCTTTGATTTGCAATTTTTAAACAATGTTTCCAATCCAAAAAACGTTTAGGTGATACAGGGCCATGAGATGTAACAGCTTCTATTAAAAATAAAACATTTTTCTTTTCGTTAAACAAAATTACATCTGGTAATTTACGATGCTCATCAATTGATATTTTTAATTTTTGCAATATTGCCTTATCAATGTATAAATCTTTATTTTCTGTGTCACCAATATATATTATCTTTGAATCTTTGACAAACCTTGGAGCAAATTCTTTTATGATAGCTCTTTCAACTTCATTATGCTTCCCTACTGATAAATTTATTGTATTTCCATTACTTAATACAATAGGAACTTTTTTAAGGTTTCTTGCGGCTTCATATCTATCTTTTAATTTTCCGATATTTTTTAAAAATAGTTTTAATTCTTTTTTCCATGTGATTTTGCCATAATTTTTAATAACCTTTAATGCATCATCAGCTAATGCATAATGAGCATTTGGACTATTAACCGGAAGATCGGGATTATCCGGATTATAATCAACAATTCTTGCCTGAACAAATTGATGTAACACCTGTCTTCTGAACGTTTCTCTGGTATTAGGAGCATATTTTTTTCTGTAATTATCTTTAATAAAAGTCATGATTCCCTTGCTTATTGTTAAACTTTTTTTTGTTGATTGATCCCAATTATCATTTTCTTTAATGCCGGCAAGGGCTAGAAAAGTCAGACAAGAAATTTCATTTTGTTGTTGTTCGGGCAATCCAAGTAAACATAAAATATTTTTTGCTTCTTCAATTTTTTTCATTTAAATTTTCAAACCTTTCAAGATTTAATGATTTTAAAACTATTTTATCCAATTCTTTTTGATCAAAGGTATTTATTTTTTTTAACAAATGACCTATTTCACAAATTTTTTCTAAAGACGGGAATGTTATATCCCTTATTTCCGTAGCACTTACATTGATGTTTCCGTTAAAAGTTTGAAAGTATAAATTAAATAAAGAGCTATTCAATAAAACGCACAATCCATAACTTTCATCTTCTGTTAATTCACCATGTTCCTTATATATATAATTCAATTTGTTTTCTATTCCGATGTAATCAGTCTTAAAAAATGATTTTGATAATGGTGCTGCGATTAGACGGCTTTTATCATCTTTTGTACTGAACCTTCTTAGCAAGATTAAATTTTTATCGTTTTTTGTTAATATGGGCAAATGCTCATCAAAAGATAAAATATATTGCCCCTTGTTTTCTCTGTTTAAAGGCCAATCAATTTGCATCTTGTTAATATTATGCATCCATAGCAATGGAACCATATTATTCTGTTCTGTTTCAAAAATTATATTTTTTGCCCTGAATCCAACTACCGGTCCGGTAGATATTTTAATATTAAAGTCTTTTAATTTATATCTCCAATTTTTAAAAATACAGATTACTTCATATTCCAATTTAGATATTGGCAAAAACAGGATTTTATTATCGGATTTCAAATCTATCAGATCGGTTTCCGAATACTTATGTGTTTTGGATTTTTCAAGATCGCTTTCACCTTTTGATGATGAAATTACAATATCTTTATTTTTTGAATCAATTCTTTTATTGCCTTTTATTATTACTAATTCCTGCAAAACATCTTCTTTTTTAAAATGTTCTTTCCTTGAATTAAAAAGATGTATAAAACCAATTTTTATTTCTTTAAAAAAATAGTCTCTGAACAATTTGAAATAATACCCGGCAGCAAAACTTCTTGGATTAATAAAAATAAGTTCTCCTTCCCTGTTTAGAAGCTTTGCGGATATTGCAAGAAAAATGGCGTAGATATTGGGTTGACCATGGACAATGCTGTTCGATCTTTTTGATCTTATGTCATTTAAATTAATTTTAAAATAAGGCGGGTTACTGATAATAACATCAAAAGTTTCATATTGTTCTTTGAACAAAAAATCAGAGTCATCGAGCACGTTTGAATTATCAAGTATAAAATCTTCATTTTTGATTGAAAAACTCAGATTTTTATTTTTTGTTTTTAAAAAAACTGCTAAATAATCATAGGATAATTTTGTCAATTCTATTATATTTGCATCGGTTTCATAAGATACCAGCTCAAACTCATTAACCCCTTTGTCCGCCAATGCCTCAATCAAAGCACAGGATAATATGCCTGTCCCGCAGCCCGGATCAAGAATCTTTACTTTATTCTTTTTTATATTTGCAAGATTCGCCATAAACAGCGCCACCTTAAGGGGAGTAAAAAACTGGCCTATATCTCTTTTTATGTCATACTTGCAATTTGAAGAGTAATTATATGACAATCTTTCTGAATATGCTGCCGGCGTTTCACCACTTAAAGGAGCTAACTTAATATTCTCATTAAGTTCGTTGATGGTACTCGTTGCTTTCATAAGATATTTATAGTTGTTTAGATTTTAATTGTCAAGGAGATTGATTGTATTACGGGCTGCGTCCAACCAACAAAATTGAGATACGCAGTGGATATTCAAACTGTCATGTGAATGCCTGTTATTCTCCAGAAATCATTTGCTTAAAATATATAGTTTTTATATAATTAATTTTCAACATACATTCCGGCCGATCATGAATACCTGAGTTTATTCTTCTTCTTGTTGGCCTTTTATTTATATTTGTATGACCAAAACTTATATATCGATATTGAAATTAATTTAAAAAATCATCTTGGTTCCAAAATTCTTTAACTATTTTTCTGCAATATTCAATAAAACATAAAGATCCTTTTAATTGTTTTATGATTTCTTCTTGCCCGTCTCTGGTTTTTTTCATCTCAATTATAATAATCCATTCTCTTGAATCAGTTTTACAAATTATTACATAATCTGATCGTTTACACTCACCTTTCATACCATTAAAAATTGAATTAGGAGAGCTAAAAGCATCTGCTTTTATAATTATTGAATTTGAAGGCAATCCTTTTATTGTTATTTTTGAGTCAGGGTAATTTTGTTCAATTAAATCTGTATTTTGTCTAACTAATACTGTCGCGGAATTTTTAATAAGCTGATTCATAATTTCGATTTCAGGCATATCAATTATTCCCTCCCCAAATAATAGATTCTTGAATTCGATTCATATCTTCAATTGTCTTATCAAAACTTTTTACTTCAATGCCCAGTTCTGGATTGATATCAGCTGGTACAAGCGTTTGACATTTTGTCTTTCTCTGTCCATTATCCAATTTAATCAAAGATTCTTCAGCAATAAAGACTTTCATTTTATCACATGACAACAATTCTTCCTTTTTGTAATTTTCATTTTTGATTATTTCTGATATATGTGATTTCGAATCATCGTTTAGCATTATTAATGTATTTAATTCTTTGATAATATAATCACTATGTGTAGTTATAAAAACTTTTATGCCATTGTTAACCAACCTTGCAAATAACCTTGCAATTTTCCGTTGATTTTCTGGATGCAAATTAAGTTCCGGTTCATCAATGATTAGTAAATCTCCGGGAGTGGCAACGTGACGTAAATAAAAACCTATATCAAGTAAAGCTCTGACAGAACTTGAACTTTGATTCATAGTTAATTTGGCTTTTTTTGATTTTGTAATAAAATAAAGTTGATCGTCTCTTGTTACAGTATATTCTCCGCCAATAATATCAATAAAATCATCTAACAAATTTGGATTAGTTTTAATTAATAAACTTTCACGTTTTACTAAATCTTCAAGCTGCCTGGTAAATTCAACATTAGCTTTAACTGGTAAGGCATAATCTGTATAAACTTTTGTTAAAAGCTCAAAAGGATTTATGTTTTTTTCAGAGCTGCTCATCTGCTCTAATAAACGATTTCTGGCAAAATTTAATTCTTTTCTGAATATTGCGGCTCCAGTTCTTTCGGCACTTGCAATAAATGGATTAGGAAAAAGATATCCAAAAATAATCTCTTTTATTGAATCGCCTATTGATCTTTTAATAATTTCTTTTGGAATTACCACTTTTTCCTTTTCAATTAATAAAGTAATTTTAATATCAGATTCATTTTTATTCTTTTTAATAAGAAATATATCAGATTTTGCGGCCCCCATACGTCTTTCAAAATTACCAATTGGTTGAATATCAATATTATCAAGTGATATATTAAAAACAGTTGATTCAAACATTTTCTCATTAGATGCAAATACTGTTGGGAGATAATTTTTATAGGCTTTACAAGCTGTTTTTAAATTATCCGGAGCTTGTTTTATGTAATCACTAATGCTGATAATTGTATTACCAGTATCAAGCAGTTGTGTAATATTTCTTTCATTAACAGATATTTCAAACGCTTCTCTCCAAAACGATATAAATCCATATAAAGCATAAGTTGCATAAGTTTTGCCTGTATTATTTGAACCGCATATAATTGTAAAATTTCCTAATTCAAATTCTGCTTGTTTAATAACGCCAAGATTTTTTAATTGTATTTTCATTAATACTCCAAATTTTCTAATAATAATATCGGCATATAATATAATATATTACAACTCTATTAATTTCATGTCTATAGATTTTTTATTATCAACGCGCGCAGGTCTTTTAAAAATTCTCAAGTTACCCCCACCTGCTTCTTTTCTATTTCATAATTATCATCCCTTCCAATTCTATCAAATTCCCCCCTTAAATAAAGGGGTGGAAGCAAGGGGTCTAGACCCCTTGTTCCCTTCTTCCTGCCCACCCCTTGTTTCCCTTTGAGAGAAAAAAATCAATTCGCCTGTGAATCTTTCTTCTCCGCCTTCTGCCTGTTTATACCCAGATCCCTGATCATTCTCGCAGAATGCATTGAATCAATGTAAGTACCCTTCGATTCATCGCAGAGCGCATTTCATCATTTTCAAAACGAATTTCTTCGCCGCAATTCATAATTCTTGTAATATTGTTTAAATTTTCCCGGTTACTGCGGTTCGCACTTGTTAAATATTTATTAAACTTTATAAAACCTGTGCCCCGGATAATACCACACCCGCTTGCCGGAATGCAAGGAAATAAATTTGATTATTCATTTTAAAAAAATAATTGTTATTTTTCCTGTTCCCTCGTGGCTTTTTTAATTCAATCCGGCAATTATACCGGTTTTTTTGAAATCAGGAGGTAACCGAAAGTCTATATTTTAATAAAAATTTTATCTATTGGATAAATTCTTCGAAAAGTATAAATATTATGAGGTGGCACATCGCTGCATACTGCCAATATTATACACAATGGCAAGTACCCATCATTAAAATTAAATGCTTTTTCAATAGCTTAGCTTTCCCTGATTATAATAATCTAAATTAAGAACCCTGATGCTTTATGCATCAGGGTCTTTATGATAATTATTGGTTTATTGTGGTATAATTTGAAATTTTTCCCATGCCCCTGGAGCATTTGAGTCTGGTGTCCTTGCACACAAAGGTCCAGCCGGGTCAACACCAAAGTCAGCACATATCCAATCGCCATTATAACGGGATTTAAATGAAACAGTACCATCAGAATTGTTTATCAAATCAAAACATTCCCATGAGCCTACACCCTGTACATAATCTATGCGCACTCTATTTGCACACAAGGGCCCCTTACTACTGTCATTATTAAAATCGCTGGTATTATTAAAGTCAGAACATACATAATTAATGCTATATAAGCCTGTATTTTTTGCAGCAGATGTTAACGAAACGGAGCCGTCAGAATTTTTTATCAAATAAAAAGTTTCCCATGAGCCTACATTCGGGTCGTTTCCTACGGATGATCTGTTTGCACACAAAGGGCCATTTGTACTGTCAATATTAAAGTCGGCGCATACATATTTATTGTTGTATGGCAAATATAAAGCTATCGGCTCGTAATTGTAAAGATTTTCAAATTGTCCCGACATAAACAGCATGGACATAAGTCTCAAGTAGTTTCCAAAATAATTATATGGACTTCCATAATCAATTTTGCCGCCAGATACCTTATTCCAATAGGTCGAGTCAGTCGAATTCAGAGTCGAGTCAGTCGAATTCAGACTTAAAGAGCAGGCAGCCATGGCATCAAATGTCAGTGACGGGTTTTGTCCGCCGACGCTGTAGTTAAATCCGTCCCTGAATGCCCATCTCCACGCAGATCCGTATATTGAATAGCCGTCTTTCAGGCCCTGGTTCCAGGCAGTATAATAGGCGTACTTCATTCCCTGTAAAATAAAATTACGCGTCGGATTTCCTCCCTCGATTTTGACTGATTTGTCCCAGAAGCAATCTGTTGCAATCCTCCATGGTACCCTTATGCCGTCGTAGTAGGAGTTAAAACTTATCTGGTGCAGGTTATAGTCCGCCTTTTTTGTCTGGTTATTCAGTTGGTAGACCGCGCTCAGGGGATACTTCATTGGAGCATCGTGGTTCCAGCACCCATTAGGCTGTGCGTTATTGTAATAAACCCTGTCACTCGCAGCTATTGCATTCGCCGGTTTGGCAGATCCGCTTGAGGTATCGCACCAGTCCGGGAAGAATCCGGTGCCAATTGCTCCCCAGCTATTAGTAATTTTTCCCATTTCAGCATATCCGTTGTAGTATACGTCTCTCCAAAAA
>JBJKSS010000213.1:0-2817 GCA_046703745.1 Spirochaetota bacterium | reverse complement strand
AAAATAAGGTTATATAATAATGATTTAGATAGAAAATCAGTAATAAATTTATTGGAGTCAGTTTTTACAATAGATTCTCCTCATAATAATCCTGCGATTTCAATAGATAGAAAATTAAAACATAATGATAATTTGTTTTTTATAGCAGAATCTGATGATAATAAAATTGTTGGAACAATATTGGCTGGTTATGATGGGCATAGAGGATGGATATATTCATTAGCTGTTGATCCTAAAAGTAGAAATGAGGGAATTGGGTCATTATTACTTAAATATGCTGAAAATGAATTATTAAAATTGAATTGTCCAAAAATTAATTTACAAGTTTTAACATCAAATAAAGATGTAATAGATTTTTATATGAAAAATGGTTATAAGGAAGAGGAAAGAATTAGTATGGGGAAAAAACTCTATTAATATCCCCCAAACACAGCCACATAAGCACCGTTAGTTGCCATTATTTTTTAAAAATATGAATTGAGGAAACCAAATGATAACAGATGGTAAAATTAGTAACAACTTTTTCTGGTTCAACGAACCTGCATTTGAAGTTAAAGACGATAGACTTTATATTACTGCATCTCCTGACACCGACTTTTGGCAAAAAACACATTATAATTTTCAACGTGATAATGGGCACTGTAAAAAACAAGAAATGATTTTTCAACTGTTGTAAAAACTGAATTTTATCCTCAAAAACAATATGATCAATGTGGCCTCATCATTCGCATTGACTCAGAAAATTGGATTAAAACATCGATTGAATATGAAACAGAAAACCATTCAAGACTGGGCTCAGTAGTGACAAACTTAGGGGTTTCTGACTGGGCAACCATAGATATAAATTCAAAAATAAATTCTATGTGGTATAGGATTCAAAACAAGCAAAATGATTTTCTAATTGAATTCTCAGATGATGGCGAAACATGGAAACTATTACGAATAACTCATCTGCAATGCAAATATGAAGAATTGAATATTGGAATCTACGCTTGTAGCCCTATGAATAGTAGTTTTAGATCGATCTTTGATAACTTTGCTATAAAAGACAGCAATTGGTGAAAAAAATTCAATGGCAGCGCACAATCCCGATTTATTAATCGGGATCGAGACCTCCTTTTATGACAACGGATGTGATTTGCTCTCGACGCGACGCACACATAAAATTGCCGGCTGGTAATATAATTAATTTTTGCGGAACAGGAAGAAATGATAATTTTTAAGAAATGAAAAATCAAATTTAATTTGATTTAGTAGAAAAATTAAATAAATTAAATTGACAATTGTCCGGTTAAATATTAAACTTTAGTTTAATAAATGACTTGGGGTCATGAATGAGTATCAATGAAAGACGGCTCAGGGAAAAGGAACGGCGCAGGCAGGATATAATCTCTGCAGCTGAAAAAGTTTTTTTTCAAAAAGGGTACGAAGAAGCAACAATGGATGATGTTGCGGAGAAAGCTGAGCTTAGCAAGGGTACGCTGTATCTTTATTTCAAGAGCAAGCAGGAAGTGCTTCTCGCCCTGGCAGTGTGGCATATAGGTTTTCTCAATGAAGAATATAAATCAATACTGGAAGATAAAATCGACGGGTATTCCCAGGTTGAAATGATCGGCCGCGCTTATTTCGATTTCTTCATGAAACGGCCGAATCTTCTTCCATTACTGGCGGTTATTGAAACCATAACGAAAAAAGCGGTGAATGAAACGAGGTCGATGAAGGAATGGCTCGAACAGTCGGAAAGATCATTTAACGCTCTTCACCAGGCTTTTATAAATGGAAAGAATGACGGGTCGATTTCCCAAGATATCGACCCTTTCAAGACTACGCTCCTCTTTGGAGTTGTTTCAAAAGCCGTTTGCAGGTCGGTTCTTCTCGAGGAGGACGTTTTAAAATCTTTGGGTGCAGATTCGAAGGATTTTTTTGAGTATTCTTTTACTTTTCTCGGAAAATCAATTATTAAAAAGGAATAATTTTTTTTAATTCAAAAATGACCACAAGTCATTAAATATAATACGGTATAGGAGAATGCAGAATGATTAAATTGAGTAAAATGAAATTTTTGTCTTTAATAATCGGCTCGATGTTGATGGTTTTTATCAATGGAAAATGGAATGTGCCTGTTGTGGGTTGGATCGTTCCGGTTTTTCTCATGTATTTTATCAGGAGAGCTTCAATTGCTGAAGTTTTTCTCTTTGCATTGCCCTTGATGAGTGTTTTTTCAGGCATCGCTTTTTATGAAGTGGCGCCTTTGCCGTTTGTTTTTTTCTGTCTGTATATCATAGCTTCCGATATGGTGCTTTTGATCCCATTTTTCATGGACAAGTATCTTCACTCCAGATTGCCCGCAGCTCTGTCCCCATTGATTTTTCCCGCTGGACTCGTGACTGTGGAATACATCTTAAGCATGGGGCCTCTGGGGAGCTGGGGATCATTCGCATACACCCAGGCAGGAAATCTCCCGTTTATTCAAATTGCATCTGTTGCCGGCATATGGGGCATCACTTTTTTCATGGGATGGCTTGCCCCTGTTTTGAACGATCTTGCAGATGAGTCTGCAAAACAGGTGAGAATCAGGATGGCCGTGATTTATGCAATAACCGTTTCTCTTGTGTTGATCTTTGGCGGAATAAACCTTGCCTTCCAAAGATTCGATTCCCAAACAGTTACAATTGCATCCCTGACAAACGGGTGGCTGCCGGACGAGAAAATACTCTTTGAAAAAGTTATATCAGGAAGAGCCGACAAGGAAGAAATTTCTTCTTTTAAGAATGCCACGCGAAATTTGCAGGAAAGGCTCTTTGTCCAGAGTGAAAA
>JBJKSS010000212.1:0-4924 GCA_046703745.1 Spirochaetota bacterium | reverse complement strand
GGCAAAAGTCATCAAAAAGTGAGCATCATTAAAAATCAGATGACAAACAATTGCATAAAATTGTAGAATAAAAGCATAATTATGAAAAAATTCTTGATATTGTTTATACTGTCTGTTTTTACATATTTCAATATTTATTCCCTGAACGAAGCCAACTCTTTGCTCGATACAGGGGTCAATGAGTATAACAACGGCCAGTATGTATTCGCCATAAACAATCTGAAAAAATACATTCAGACATCTTCCGATGATACGGATAAACCCAAGGCCTACTTTTACATAATTTTATCGTATTATTTTTTAAACGAGTATTCATCCAGCCTCCAGTATATCAATGAATTATCATCCCAGTACAGGATGTCTTCATACACCGCATCAAGTTACTTTTGGAGGGGCCTAATTTACCAGAATCTCAGGCAATGGAGCGATGCGGAGAACGCTTTTTCAAAATTCATAGAAATGATGCCCAGGTCAAACCTGATTGAGCGGGCCTATCTTGCAATGGCCAATTCACAGCTGGCACTCTCAAAATATCCACAGGCGGAAAAAACCCTCAAATACATGATAGACAATTTCAGCCAGGGCGAGAAATATGAAGAGGCAAGCGTTTTGTATTCCTACGTGCTTCTCCAGGAAGAAAAATACAGGGAGGACAGCGAATTCCTCCAGCCGTGGATAGAGAAACTCGGTGACAACGGCGGGAACTACAAATTCAAGGACAGGTTCTGGCTATATTTCGCAGAGATCGAAATAAAAAACAACGATATCCAGGGTGCCGAAAAATATCTCAAAAAAATCGATGATTATGCCAAAAACAGTCCTTCCTCGGACATAGCCTTGCTGCGGCTTTCCCAGCTTGAAAGTCTTCAGGGCAACGACAAGGAATCAAGGGAATACCTTGTGAGGCTCTCAAATGAATACCCTTATTCGGATTATAACCTTGATTCAACCATTTCCCTGGCAGTGTTGAATTACAACAAGAATGACTATGACAGCGCAATCACCCTGTTCAACGAGGCGGCAAATGTCGCCCAGAAAAAACTCCAGGATCTTGACAAATATTCAAAAAATGAAAGGGACAGGTTCAGGTCTCTCCTCGCCAACGCCTACTATTATACGGCCGAAGCCTATGACAAGCAGGGTGAAAAAAAGAAGGCCTATGACTACTTTGAAAAAGTCATAAATGTAAACAGCGATCTGAAGGATGAATCAATAATAAGGATCATAGAACTCCAGCTTGATGAAAAATACCGAACCAATCTCAACAAAATCGTCCTCAAATATGACAGCACACTGATGAACGACAAAAAGCTGAGGGACAAATACCTGCTATATAAGGCCAACATAGAATTTTACAATCAAAATTATAACAGGGTCATATCGATCCTTGACTCGATAACCGATCAAAATGCATTCGCCTATTCCATTGCGGTTTTAAAATCAAACGTTCTTATAAAACTGAACAAGATCGACGAAGCAATAGATGTCCTGGCAAAAAATCAGCCTGTGATTCCTTTGAATAAAAAAGCCTTTATTACCTATGAACTTTCAAACCTTTATTTTGATTCGGGTGATTATGACAATGCGGTAAAATATGCAGCGGACACAAAGACCTTTGCATCGGATATGCCTGATGCGGATAAAAAAACGTTGAGTTACAAAAGCGATTTTCTGCTTGCCATGAGCTATATGCAATTAAAGGCTAACGACAAGTCAATAGCCGTTTTCAGCCAATTAATTGCTGCTGACACGAAAAATTTCGATGACAGCCTCATGCTGATTCACAATAAATCTTTTTACTACCTGGGCTGGCTCTATTATAAAACTTCCGTTTTCATCAAGGCGGCCAATTATTTTAACCAGGCGGAAAACCTGCCAATCGGTGATGATCTGGTCAGGGATTCATATTTTATGGAAGCGTGGAGCTTTTTTTCAAACAAGGATTTCAAGAACGCAATGCCCAGGTTTGAGGAAGTATACAAAAAATATTACCCGGATTACGAAGGCGTAGAATCGCTTTTCTTAATGGGAAAATGCTACCAGAATCTGGGCAACGAAAAGACTGCAATCGATGTTTTTTCAACTCTTTATAACGACAAAAACATAACTTCATTCAAGGATCAGGCTTTTTTTGAAATAATAAAATATAATATCGGCAAAAACGGACTCGACAACACATTAAGCCTGATCGATAAATTTAAAAAAGAATTCCCGGATTCACCATTTTACAAGAACCTCCTCGTGCTTCAGGCTGAAAACTTAATGCAGCTTCAAAGATATTCCGAGGCCTACAGCATCTATGCATTATGCATAGACAAATTCAGCGATTCTGCGGATATAGATTCCTTCATGTACTGGGGCGGATACTGTGCATATAAAATCAACGACTATATTGATTCCACCGATCTCTTAACCAGGCTCACCAGCAGCTACAGGGATTCTTCATTCTATATCGATGCACTCTACCTCCTTGCAGATACCTATAAAAAACAGAACAAAATCCCGGATGAAATGGATATAATAAACAAAATACTGCCGCTTGAAAAGAACATCGAAAAGAAAAAGGAATTCCAGGAAAGGCTTAAAAAACTCACCCTGCTGAGCCAGGGCTATGATGAAGAAGAATCAAATTTGATAATCCTGGCGGACAGCGGCAAAATCGACGACAGGTTCAATCTTGCCCTTTATTATTTCACCAGGAAAGACAGGTACAAGGGGCTCGAACAGCTTCAACAAATCGCCAAAGACGACAACGGTCTCACTGGCAGCAAGGCATTGCTTTTGATTGCAGATGATAAAATGAAAAATCAAATTTACAAGGATGCCATCGATATATACCTCAATATCCTGACATACAAGACTACAGGCGACATCAAGGCCGAGGCCCTGTATAAAACCGCATACTGTTATTCGAAACTGAAGAATAATGATGCGATGGAAAAGGTCCTCAATAAACTATACGATGCCTTTCCTGATTCCCAATGGAGCGTACTGGGCAAAAATCTCGAGGCAGGGTTGAAAGAATGAAAAAAATAGTCATACTCCTTTTTATAGGCATTCTTTTTAAACTTTATCCGCAGGATGACAATGTCTTGATACAGCTGCCCACGGTCGATATTAAAATTGAAGACACGAAAAAAATGGAGCTTTCCGTAAAGCCTGAGGAGCAAAAACTCCCGGAAAACATGGAAACCGTCAACATTCCCAGGCCCGATCTGACTGAAACCATAAAGATCGATCTTGAAAAAACCCTGCCGGGAAAAATCGAACTCCCGGAAGTGCAGAAGCCGATAGATGCTCTGATCACACTGGGATATGGGCTCAATAACTATTTCTTTGCCGATTTCTCAATATTCGTAAAGGCACTCAATCCGAACATTGCGGTGCATTATCTGAGGGAATCAAAAGAGGCTTTCCTTTTTTACAATGCAAACACAAAAAATCCGTCTTCCCTCGATGATCTGTCTATAGAAATGATATATGCATATAAAATTCTCGGGCTGGGCTCTGAGCTTGGCTATTATGATTATTCCTACAAACTCCAGGACAAAAGCATATACGACCAGCTTACAAAAAGGATAATCAACGCGGATCTGTCCCCCTCGATCAAATTCAACCATCAAAATGATCTCACGCTGAGGGTTTTAAATACCTTTTTAATAACCAATTATCTCAGGGAAGCAAGCAGCCTCAAAAGGCTCGATTTCGGCTATCTTTTGAATACCGATCTCGTATACAACCAGATATTCAAAGACAGCCACCTGCTTACAGTTCATTCGGGTTACGATTTTAACTACCTTGATAAATATATCAACGGGGACAATAAATTAATAAGAAGCGATTATAAAAAGGTTTTCAATAACAACCTGAAGGCAGGGGTTACATATTCCACCACAATCGCCGGATTTTTCTCAATAAAGGCAAGCACGGACTTTATCGGGATGTTCAAGGATACCGACTTTTTCTGGTACATCCTGCCTTTTGCCAACCTGGGATTAAGCTATCAGAATTATTTCCATTTTTATGTCGAAGGCGGCGCTTCGCAATCCGTTATGCCTGACCGTTACTGGTACAAGAACAACGATTATGTGGTTTATCCCCTGAATGCGGTGCCCGGCTATCACTGGTATGTGAAAACAGGCATTAAGGGATCGCTTGTCGGCTGGATCAATGGATTTGCCGATTATGAATTCGCCTACAACCAGAACGGTCTTGACTGGAAAGTGACAAACGCAAAAGAAAACCTTTATGACCTGACAATAAGATCGTTTTATGAAATGAACCTCACCGGCGGACTGGATTTCCAGGTGAGGGAATATTATGAATTCAAGGTAAGCTACACCCATCATTTCATGGACAAGATGCATTTTACTCCGAATGAAGAAATCGATGCAAATATGACATGGCACGCACCAAAAATCGGTTTGAGTTTTTTCCTGGATTTCAACGCCGGCCTTTTCAGGCTTGATCTGGACAATAAATATTTCGGCAACCTGTACCTGTTGAATGCAGGAATCGACTGGTCATGGCACGACAAGATCGGTGTCGGTGCCAAATTCAACAATATTTTGGCCTTCCAGGACTATGAAATCATGCCCGGCTATGTACTGCCCGGATTTGAATTCGTTAGCTACGTCAGGTTGGGATTCTAAACGGACAATTGTCTTTATAAATATCGATAATTATGATATGTTTATTGATGAACTCTTTAATAAACATGTAGATGTGCCATGGACGAAGAAAACCTGTCTTTATTTTCAGATAAATCCAGTATACCCCTTGCAGAAAAACTGCGTCCCCTGACCCTTGAAGAATTCATAGGGCAGGATCATGTTGTGGGCAGGGGAATGCTCCTGCGCAGGATGATCGAAACCAATGACCTTGCTTCATTCATCCTCTGGGGGCCGCCCGGCTCGGGCAAGAC
>JBJKSS010000211.1:0-5963 GCA_046703745.1 Spirochaetota bacterium | reverse complement strand
GGGTAAAACTGCTCCTCGCTTATTACTCCTATCGTCCCCTTCTCATCGAGTTTTCTGATGGCCTTTATTGCAGAATAAGCCGCCATGCCTCCGCCGACAATCAAATACTTGTTCATTATCATGACTTGCCTCCACTTTTTTAATTTTTTATTAATAATATTACATTTTTGAAATTAATTCCAACAGAAAAAATGAGGGGGGAAAAAGTCAATAATTGTATAATTTTGCAATAAAGTTTAATCTTTTGCAAAAAAATACAACACATTTGTTGTTCCGAAAAGAAAACACATGTAACTTTTTATAAAATTATTTAAGTTTTTTTAAATTAATTGACAATTATCACAATATTTTATATAAAAGATAATAATCTTAATATAATATAAAAAAAAAGAGCAATGTTTTACAAAATTATTAAGAATTCAAATAATTTTGTAGTATAATAGTTGTAACATGTTATTTATACAAAAAAAATTAATATATTTTTTAAAAAAAACGATAGGTTTTTCATTTTCGAGCGATATATATATGATGAGATTTAACAAGATAATTGTTCGGTTTTTATTTATTATAATACATAAAAATTAAACAGTATTATTTGTAAATCTGGTTAATTATCTTCATAATATGAGAGCAAAATTAATGAATGTAAAAAAAGCAACGAAGAAGTATGTTTTGATCAAGGGCCGGGAAGGCCTCGGCAACAGGATTCTCTCATCTTTAACGGGAATTTTATACGCCAAAATAACCAATCGAAAATACTATATAGACTGGAGTGACAGCGCTTATTCACAAAACAATATCAATGTTTTTCATTCATTTTTCGATTGTCCCTATTTCAGTCAAAATGAGAAGCTGCCTGAAACAAAATCAATTTTTCCTCATGTCTGGATAAACAATCTTCATAAATCCTCCCTGGAAGTTACTACATCCATCAATTACCATCGTTCACTCGGCTCATCTGCACATTTAGGCTGTCTTAACTATCCTCATGATGTACTGGTAGTATGGATGTGCATACCTGAAGTATATTTATTGAAAAAATATTTTAAAAAATTCATTCCCGAATATAAAGGTATGCCCGACGATTATATTTTCCGGGACCTTTTCCGGAAAAATTTCATTTTAAAAAAAGATATACAGGAAAGAATCGACAAATTTAAAAAAGAGAATTTCACAGGACAAAAAGTTATCGGAGTCCACATACGCTATACCGATAAAATGATCAAGTTTGATAAATTTATCAATAAGGTTTCGGATATCCGCAAAAAACACAGGGATGCAAAAATTTTCCTTTCAACCGACAGCAGTGAAGTCATTGATGTTTTCCGAAAAAAATTCGGGAAAATACTTTTTACCGAAAAATGGTTCCCGCACAAGGGAGAAATCATGCACCAGAATCACAGCTGTCCCGACCGTATTGCAAACGGCATCGAGGCCCTTGTTGATGTTTACCTCCTGGCAAAGTGCGATTATCTTATTTATGCCCATTGTTCAACATTCGGCTATATAGCCAACATACTTTCGGATATACCCGATGAAAACAGGTTTGACATCAATAAGAAAAAGCTTAAAGAAATTGTCCCGAAAGTTGTCAGGAGAAGTATATGGGAATTTATCGAAAAGATGAAAGGCGTGCCGATTGCCAAATATAAATCTGCTTACCGATTAAAACTCAAATAATCATTGCGCCGGTAATTGCGGCAAGTTATCCCCATTCTCATTCGCAAAATTGACAGCTTCAAAATTTAAATTGCAAAATACATTTTTTTATCGTAAATTTGGCATCATTTGTCGCTAATACAGAAAATCATTCAAGACAAGAGTAAAAAACAGGTAAATTTTTCATTTTTTCTGTGATTTTTTGTAATCATAATTTCTTTACCAATCTATCATAAGCAAAGCGTCTGGAGGCTTTAAAGTGAAATCACTAGGTATATGTCTCGGAGCTTCGACAATTACTTTTGTTGAACTTCAGAATGAAGCGAATCAAGTCAAAATTAAAAATATAATCACACGGGTTCACGAGGGGAATGCCAAACAGTTTTTCCTTGAAACATTAAAAGGCATTGACCCCGGCTCATTCGACAGGATCACGGTAACAGGAAGAAAATTCAGGGAAAATGTCCTTCTGACATCCATTACCGAGCCCGAGGCCATCGAATATTCGCTGGAATACCTCAGGCTTGACAGCAGGGAATACAACATACTTGTTTCAGCCGGCGGTGAGACGACTATCGTCTACCAGCTTGACGACAACCACCGCATCGAGAATGTATTCATCGGCAACAAATGCGCATCGGGCACGGGGGAGTTTTTCCTCCAGCAGATAAGAAGGATGGATCTGAATGCGGAAGAGGCGATAAAGCTTGCAGACGGGAAACATCCCCATAAAATTTCCGGACGCTGCTCCGTATTCTGCAAATCGGACTGTACCCATGCACTTAACATAGGCGAGGAAAAAGGCGCGGTTGTTGCCGGCCTGTGCAGAATGATCTCCGGGAAGATTACCGAACTTCTCTCCACATTCAAAACCAAAAACGTGCTTGTAACAGGCGGGGTGACAAAAAACAAAATAGTCATGGATTACCTGCGGACAGAGGTTGACAAGCTGTTCATCCCGGAAGAAGCCTGCTACTTCGAAGCGCTGGGTGCGGCTCTCTACGGCATCAAACATGAGACCCGGCCGTTTGAATCCATCGATCATGTTTACAACGAAGGCGCGGGTTCATTCGAATTTTTAAAAAAACTTTCGATTTACAGGGACAATGTTACATTCAAATCATTCAGCCACGGCAAGGCAAGGGATGGCGGCAGTTACATTCTCGGCATAGACGTCGGATCAACAACCACAAAGGCCGTTTTGATCGACAAAGTGAATAACGAAATTGCGGCCGACGTATACCTCAGAACCAACGGCAATCCGGTAGAGGCGAGCCGTAACTGCTACAGGGCTCTGAAAAAGCAGATAGATGGAAAAAATATCCATATAACCGGCCTGGGCGCAACGGGCTCGGGCAGGCAGATAGTGGGCCTCCATGCATTCACCGAGTCGGTTATAAACGAGATCGTGGCGCATGCAACTGCAAGTGTTTACTTCGACCCCGAAGTCGATACGATTTTCGAGATAGGCGGCCAGGATGCAAAATATACATACATAGTGGACTCAGTGCCAGCAGATTATGCGATGAATGAGGCGTGCTCGGCGGGAACCGGCAGCTTCCTCGAGGAGTCGGCACTGGAAACACTCGGCGTAAAAATGGAAGACATCGGCGACATGGCGCTTAACGCCAAAAAGCCGCCGAATTTCAACGACCAGTGCGCCGCATTCATAAGCTCGGACATAAAGGTTGCGAGCCAGGAAGGCATTGCAAGGGAGGACATGGTTGCAGGTTTGGTTTATTCCATCTGCATGAATTACAACAACAGGGTCAAGGGTAACCGCCGCGTGGGAGAGAAAGTATTCATGCAGGGCGGCGTCTGCTACAATAAAGCCGTACCTGTTGCAATGGCCGCCCTTACAGGCAAAAAAATAATCGTGCCGCCGGACCCGGGCCTCATGGGTGCATTCGGCGTGGCGCTTGAAGTAAAAAAAAGACTCGACAATAACCTCCTCCAGCCGAAGGAATTCAGTCTCGATGCGCTGATAAACCGCGGCGTCGAATACCTCGATCCCTTCAAATGCGCCGGAGGAAAGGAAAAATGCGATATAGGCTGTGAAATATTGAGAATTAAGATCGACGGCAAAATTTATTCTTTCGGCGGCGCGTGCAACAAGTACTACAACATAATCCGCAGCCTCAAGTTCGACGAGGAAAAACTCGACCTCGTTGCTCACAGGGAAAAACTCATATTCGGCAAATACGCGCCTGCATATGAAATCGCGGATAACGTTAAAACTATCGGGATAAACAGGAGTTTTTATACCAACACCTATTATCCGCTTTATTATAACTTTTTCAGTAAGATGGGATTCAGAGTAGTAATTTCTGATCATTCTACTAAAGAAGGAGAAGACTCGAGCCTTTCGTCATTCTGCTACCCGATGCTCCTTGCACACGGATTTTTCGATGACCTCCTGAGCAGGAAGCCTGATTATATTTTCATGCCTCATATAGTGCAGCTCGAAACGGAAAGCTGTCCATCGTGCAGCGGCAGACAACGGGGTGACAGGAAGAGCTGCGTTTTCAACCAGGGAGAGGCATTCAGCCTCAAGACGGCATTCAGGGACAGACTCAACCCGCCGGAGATGCTCATCCCGCTCATCGATTATTCGAGGGGAATTGACGGCGAGAAAAACGTTTTTACAGAACTTGCAGTGAACAAACTCGGCATTGACAGGGCACGGGCTTCAAGGGCGTTTGACGAAGCTTTGAGAATGCAGAGGGCTTTTTTTGCCGAAATCAAATCTATGGGCAAAGCCATTCTTGATGACCTTGAAAAAAATCCCGATAAAATCTGCATAGTGCTCTTCGGCAGGCCGTATAATGCATTCACAGAAAAGGCAAATCTCGGCATTCCCAGGAAATTCACTTCAAGAGGCATTGAGATACTTCCTTACGACGTACTCGACTTTGAGAATGAAACCTTCGAGCCTTTCATGCACTGGGGGATGGGAGAAACGATCCTCAAGGCTGCCCAGATTGTCAAACGGCATCCGCAGCTTTTCGGCACCTACATTACCAATTTCAGCTGCGGGCCGGACTCGTTCCTCG
This sequence comes from Spirochaetota bacterium, assembly GCA_046703745.1. Classification (GTDB taxonomy): domain Bacteria; phylum Spirochaetota; class GWE2-31-10; order GWE2-31-10; family JAFGQB01; genus CAZHHK01. The sequence continues at coordinate 1,251 of JBJKSS010000211.1, read as the reverse complement.
TAGAGCTCTTCCGTGAAGAGATGGAAGGCAAACCTGCACTGACGCTTGAGCTCGACTCGCACAGCGCGGATGCAGGAGTAAACACGCGTATCGAGGCATTCCTCGACGTAATAAGGTTTTACAGGGAATTGAAAAAAAACGCAGGTGATGAAAAAACAGAAAAGGATGATTTTATCCCCGCAGCGGTTGAAGGCACGGGATTCAAGGCAAAAATCACGCTCTCCGACGGAAAAACAGTGATACACGCAAAGTCCGACAAGTATTCGTTCCTCTTCCCGTCGCTCTCAAGGTATGTAATGGCGCCTGCCAACGAATACCTCAACAAGATCGGCATAAAAGGAAGGCTCGTGCCGCCGACAACGCTTGAAAGCATAAGGCTCGGAAGGTCGCAGTCCTCCAGCAAGGAATGCCTCCCGCTTGCAATGATGCTCGGCAACATGATGACATACATAAGGGATCAGAGGGAAGAGGACGAGGTGATGGTTATTCTCCACGCAACGGACACTTCGCCGTGCAGGCTCGAGCAATACTACAACGGTTTTAAAAATTATATAAAACGCAACAAAGTAAGGGATTTTGCCGTATTCAGACTCGATGACCGCGAGGGCTATGCGGGATTCGGCACGGGCCTCTTGCTCCAACTCTTCAAATCTTTCGTGCTGGGCGATGTTTTCGAAACCATAAGGAACGCAATGAGGGTGCTCGCGGTAAATCCCGAAGAAGCACTGAACATCCTCGAGGAGGAATTTCAGAAGATAATCGACAACTTCGGCGGCAGGGAAAAAATCTCCCTCACCAAAAGGATGAAACTTACGGCGGAGAGATTCGCGAAGATCCCGCGCAAGGGCGGCATTGACGATGCGAAGTTCATAACCATTACCGGAGAAATCTACGTGAGGAACGACCATTTTGCCCGCAGGAACATCGAGGGACTCCTGGCAGAAAAAGGTTTCATAGCCCACATCATCCCGTTCATGGAAGTTCTGTTTTACATCGACTACTGCCTTATGAACGATCTGACAGAGATCAATGTCGGTATTTTCAAGAAAATTTATTTTTTCTTCAAGTCATTTTTCCAGATGAAGATCGACAGGCAGATCAAGGATGCGTTTGCGGAATGCGGTTTTTACAAGCCGTTCTATATTGACATAAAAAGCGTCATAAATGCGAGCAGGCACATAGTTACCCCGCATCTGAGGGGCGAGGTGCCCATAACCACCGGTGCTGCATTGAAATACATTCTTAATCCGT